>JACCYS010000083.1 GCA_013696365.1 Nocardioidaceae bacterium | reverse complement strand
CGCCACGCTCATCTTGCGCTTCATGTTTCCGTCGGCGCTGGTGGACCAGGCCACCGCAGACAAGGTGCGTAGCTGGCTGGACAGCGCAACAGCAAACCCGGCGGCCCGGCGGCTGGTCGGTGAGGGGTTGGCGGACCTGGAGCGGGCGCTACGCTGCCAGGCCCTGGACGCGCAGAACTAACCGTCGCCTGACCGGGAGCGTCCCGACGACTGCCGTGCCGGCTTGTCAGCGCCCGGCGGTGTGCAGGCTTTCGGGCCGCCGCGCATGCTCACCCAGCTGATACAGCCCGTGGATGATCCCGCCAGCAAGGTCGCCGGCGACGAAGGCGGTCTGCATCGACAGCGCGACCAATGAGCAGGCCGAGTCGTCGAGCAACTGATGTGCGTCCGGACCGGTGACGATCTCGAGCGCGCGGGCGGGTGGGTCGACGAACATCAGCACCGCCGTGCCGGCATCGGGCAGCGCTGCTTGGCTGGCCTGCGCGGCTGCCCGCGGCTCATCGCCGGTCGCACCCACGAACACATGGAAGGTCAACTCGGACATCCGCGCGGCGTCCTTGCGGGCACGCTCGATGCCCCGGCGCTGATCTGAGGTGAAGGGCTCACCAGCGGGCACCTGCGCCACCTACCTTTGCCGTCGATGTGCCGGGCGCAAGATCGGGTGACGTCGCGATTATCGCCGTCGAACCCGCTGAGCTCGGCTTGGGCGCGCTGGCGACCGCGGTCGATCCGGTTGATCTGGACGCCACATCGGCGTCACCGGACAGGGCTTTCCGACCCGAGACTGAGCTCTCCGCGAGCTCGGCCGGGCCGCCGAACCACACCGGCTCACCCCACCACGTGCGGCTGTCACCCTTGGGGGACCCGCGAGCGATCTGTGGTGCCAGCGTGAGCAGGGCGATCAGCGCCCCCAGAGCCAGCGGGATCCCACCGAAGATGAGCAGCGCGCGCAGCGTGGACACGGGATCGGTATCGGGCCAGTCAGTCGGGGTGGAGGCTGCCGCCGGGCTGGCCAGGCACAAGCCGGCCAGCACCACAGCGGCGGGGAGCCCGAGCCGGAAGATCGTCCGAGCATCTCCCGCAGTCGGCACGCGCATGTCGAGACGATAACCGCACCCCGGCACAGGCGGCGAGCCGGACAGGAGACGCGCGCCGGACCGAGGCGAGCCACACTGGCCCGATGACCGAGCTGCACGAGCTCACCGCTATTGATCTGGCCGCGGCCTACCGGCGCCGCGACACCTCGCCGCGCGAGGTGGTGGACCATCTGTTGGCACGTATCGAGGCGTACTCCGACGAGGTGGGCGCGTTCATCACCGTTACGGCCGCTGCCGCACGCCAGGCGGCCGACGCGGCCACCGAGCGGCTGCGGCACTCGCCGGCAGTCGCCCCACCTCTGCTTGGCGTGCCGACGGCGATCAAGGACCTCAACCAGACCGCCGGGGTACGCACCACCTTCGGTTCGGTGGTGACCGCAGACACCGTGCCGCGAGTGTCCGACGAGCTTGTGCTGCGGGTCGAGCGAGCGGGACTGATCAGCCTCGGCAAGACCAACACCCCTGAGTTTGGAAGCCCGTGCTACACCGAGCCGGAGGTCGCCCCGCCAGCTCGAACTGCTTATGACCTTGCCCGATCGGCCGGCGGTTCGTCCGGCGGGGCTGGCGCTGCGGTCGCTGCCGGGTTGTTGCCGTTGGCTCAGGGCTCGGACGGTGGAGGGTCCATCCGCATCCCGGCCAGCGTGTGCGGTCTGGTTGGTCTCAAGCCAAGCCGTGGTCGGGTCAGCTCCGCACCCGTCTACGGCGACGTGAGCGGTCTGTCTGCCGCCGGACCGTTGGCGACGACCGTGCGGGACGCCGCCATGCTGCTGGACGCGATGGCCGGCCCGGCGATCGGTGATCCCGCCTGGGCAGCACCGCTGGCCAAGGGTGACAGCTTTCGGCAGCACTGTGACCGGCCGTGCGAGCGGCTGCGGATCGCCCGCTTCAGCGACCCGCCGATCGCCGACGGCCCCGTCCATCCCGACGTGCTGGCTGGGTACGAGCGGGCCACCTCCCTGCTTGTGCAGCTCGGTCACCGAGTCGAGGACGTTGAGCTGGGGTTGCCGGGTTCGACCGTGCAGTTGTTCGAGACGGTGTGGTCGGTGGGCGCGGCTTCATGGCCGCTTCCAGACGCCGCCGAGGCACGGTTGCGGCCACTGACCCGCTGGTTGCGCGAGCGCGGACGGGCCGTGTCCGGGCCGGATTTCGCCGCTGCGCTGGTGGGGATGCGTCAGGTCGCCGCCGACGTGCTGATCCGATTGAGCCCGTACGACGCCGTGCTCAGTCCAACGTTGGCGCAGCCACCGGCACTCGTCGGCGGTCTGCGGAACGACGCAGACCCAGCCGCGGACTTTGCGGCGCAGAAGCGGTTCACGCCGTTCACCGCGGTGTGGAACGTCACCGGCATGCCGGCTGTGTCGTTGCCGCTGCACTGGACGCCGCAAGGGTTGCCGGTCGGCGTGATGCTCGCCGGTCGACCGGGTGCAGACGCCCAGCTCGTACGGCTGGCAGCGCAGGTCGAGGCGGCGTGCACCGTCGATGGGCGCTGGCCGCACCCGCAGACACCGTTCACCGCGGCGCACGCGGCGCACGCGGCGCACGCGGCGCACCGCAGCTGAGCGTGGACTGCACGGGCACGGATCAGACCGGCGGGTTTGAGTCACAACACTGGCATCTCTAGCGTCTGCGCTGTGCCCCTGATGATTTTTCCCTCCGCCGACGGCGAGCTCGACTGTGAGCAGACCGACGACCTGTGCCGACTCGTCTATCGGTTCACCGACAACGAGGCCGCCGCAGAGACCGTGCAGTGGGCGGTCGCCAAGCCACTTGCGATCGCCGGGCTGCTGATCGGTGCGGTCGCCGTGCGGTGGCTGCTGCACCGGCTGATCAACCGGCTGGTGGCCAAGGCGGCAGGCGGGGACAGCCCCGGCCTGTTGCAACGCACCAAGGCGCACGAGAAGCTCGTCGGCGCCAACCCGGCAGCCTTCGAACGTCGCGCGCAGCGGGCCGACACGATGGGGTCGTTGCTCGGGTCGGTGTCGACCGTCGTCATCTTCGCGGTGGTGAGCTTCATGGTCGTCGCCGAGCTGGGCTACAACATCGCACCCCTGATCGCCAGCGCCGGCATCCTGGGCGTGGCCATCGGCTTCGGTGCACAGAGCCTGGTCTCGGACTTTCTCTCCGGCGTGTTCATGATCTTTGAGGATCAGTACGGCGTCGGCGACGTGATCGACATCGGCGACGCGTCCGGCTCGGTGGAGGCGATCGGTCTGCGCGTGACCCGGCTGCGCGACGTCAACGGGACGGTGTGGTGGGTGCGCAACGGCGAGATCTCTCGCGTCGGCAACATGAGCCAAAACTGGTCCCGCACCGTCCTGGACATCCCGGTGGCGTACGGGGAGGACCTTGGCCGGATCCGCGAGACTCTCGACGAGACCGCACGGGAGCTGTACGCCGACGAGAACTACGCGGCACTCATTCTTGAGGAGCCGGAGGTGTGGGGCGTCGAGCGGTGGGACGCCGACGCCGTGATCGTGCGCGTCGTTCTGAAGACGGCACCGTTGGAGCAGTGGAACGTCGCGCGTGAGTTGCGGGAACGCATCAAGGACCGCTTCGACGAGCTCAACATCGAGATCCC
>JACCYS010000377.1 GCA_013696365.1 Nocardioidaceae bacterium | reverse complement strand
GTGGTGGCCGCGGAGTCCCGCACCTGTGCGTTCGAGGGCGTGCGGCCGTGGGTGTCGGCCACCACTCGCAACGGCTGGCGACCCGGGATCGAGCCGTCATCGGGGCGTACGGTGAGGCTCGGGTCGTCGGCCAGCACCGTGCCGACGCCGACCAGGATTGTGTCGCACTCTGCGCGCAGCCGGTGGACGTCAGCCCTGGCCGCGGCGCCGGTGATCCAGCGGCTGCTGCCGTCCGCGGCTGCCACCCGACCGTCCAGCGTGCTCGCGAGCTTCCAGGTGAGGTACGGGCGCCGCCGACGCACCGCAGTCAACCAGACTGCGTTGACGACTTCGGCGGCGTCACGTTCGGGTCCGTCCATCTGCTGGACGTCGACCCCAGCCGCTCGCAACCGCTCGGCGCCGCCGCCGGCGGTTGACGAAGGCTCCGGCACGCCCACGACCACTCGCGCGATTCCGGCCGACAGCAGTGCCTGCGTGCATGGCCCAGTGCGCCCGGTGTGCGCACACGGCTCCAGGGTGACCACCGCTGTGCCGCCGCCTGCCCGCGATCCAGCTGCGGCGAGCGCCAGCACCTCGGCGTGTGGTCCGCCCGCCCGGCGGTGCCACCCCTCCCCGACTGGTACGCCCTCAGCGTCCAGCACTACACAGCCGACAGCCGGGTTGGGAAGCGTACGTCCCCTGCTCTCAGCCGCGAGCGCGACAGCACGCAGCATGGCGACCCGCTCCGCTGCTCCGACCACTGCCGGAGTCTAGGCGTGGCGCCGCTCGGCGATCTGCTCGACGAACGTCTGGATCTTCGCAGCCGTTCGGTCGACACCCGTGTGGCGCTACGCCACCGGCGCGCTCCGGCTCAATACCGTTGCCGCAACAGACGCACCGACGAAGGGAAGTGAGCGTTATGACATTGCGCTCCAAGCCGACCGCCGAGCTCGAGCTAGCTGCACAGACGCCGCCCGAGTTGGACGCGGGCACACGCGGGGACACCGGGGACTGGATCGGGCTCAGCGCGCTGCTCTCGGTGCTGTTCGTCGTCTTGCCGGTCGCGGTGCTCGCACTGCAGACACGCTGATCAGCCTTCGCCGGCACACTGACCCCAAGCGGGCGCCAGGCCACATAGGACCATTCCGTCGGCTGGGTTCTTGTGCGCCGGACGGCACCGTGGCACCGTCATGGCCATGGAGGTTGCCCGCGCAAGCGACGCCGACGCCCCCGAACGGGCGGCCGGCCGGCTGCGGTGGGGGCGGCTGCCCGACTCTGTTGCCGTCGAGGACATGCGAGAGGGCGAGCCGGCCGGTGAGCCGCTCGACCCCAGCCTGATCTACAACCCAGAGCGGGAGTGGCTGATCCGCTACGGGGCCGCTGGCCTGTGAGTATTGCCGTGGCAGCTGTGGCTGGCGGTCGGACCCGCGGGTGTCCGAGGGCCGAGTTGTCGACCGACTCGCGCACCGGCGCTCTCGGGCTTCATCAGGACTTGGGCATGCAGGTGCGGCACTCGTTCACGCATTGGGCCAAGCGACTGTAGGCTGCAAGCGGTGTCGGGCCGCGGTAGCCCCGGGTCCCACAATTAGCCGCCATGAGCGGCCACGCGCCGTGAGGCGCTCCCGGCCCGACACCGACCCTCGTTCCGGTGCCTCAGCCGAGCTGCCCGCCGCGTTCAATCCCGGCGGCTCGCTCGAGTTGCTCGGCGGTAACGACGAGCCGGCTTGCCGACCGGGTCGAGTGCGGATGATTCTCTGCGAGCACGGCTCGCCCGACCGCCAGCACACGGGCGAACGCCGCCGCTCGCTCAAGGGTTATTGCCAGGTCGGCCACCACGACGCCCCGCAGGACAGTGTCAGCCAGCTGCCGGACCTCGGTGGGTCCTGGTGGGTCGACGACCCCCGCGACCACCTCGTGCACCGGCGCAGCGGCACGCCCGGCGGCGAACTCTCGGGCAGCCCGGCTCGGGTCGCGATGCACCGACGACTGCAGCAGGTACAGCCGCCATAGCGCGCCGGCCAGCGAGTCAGCGGGCGCCTGCGCCCAGAGCGCGGCCAGCTCATCGAGGCCGTGTGCGTCGGCGAGCTGGACCACCCGCTCGGCGACAGCGGCGTCCTCGCTGTTCCGCGCCCCGCGCACCAACAGCCGTGCCACCCGCGCGCCTGTCTCGGCTCGCAGCGCGGGGTCCTCGTCGCCAGGCAGCTCATCGAACACCGTGTCGCCGGGCAGCGCCGGCCGGTGAAAGCGCGACATGTCCACCCTCCGATGGTTGCATGCAGGCAGCCGGTAGGCAGCCAAGTCAGCGACAGCCGCCCACGATCAGCTGGCGCCAAGTGCGGACGCGACGAGCGGAATGGCCAGCTCCGGTGGGCTCTGTCCAGGCTCATAGTCGTAGTCCTGCCCGATGCTGCTCATCGACATTACCGACACCGTGGCCTTGACCTGCACGACCGCGACCGCGTCGATGTAGACAGAGTCAGGCTGCCCGCGGACTGGTCCGGAGAGCACCACCCCCCAGGCGGCTTGGCCACCCCCCGGCACGCGCACCATGCTCAGCGGCTGCACCGCTCCGCGCGGGGTGCGGTCGATGCTCTGCAGCTGTTCCGCGCACTCCCGCGCGTTGGCGAGCAGCACCGCGAAGAGCCTCTTGGCGCTTCGCTGATCGACCGTACGGGCGATGACCTGGGCGGCGGTGGCGTTGCCCTTGGTCGACTCAAAGCTGCGCTGCACGGCGTTGACCGCGCCGTTAGAGACCAGTGAGAAGCGTTGGCAGACCCATCGAGGGGGCTCAGGCTCGCCCTTGCTTGTGCGGACCGTCCGCCAACCGGCCTGCTCATTCAGCCCTGGGAGCGCAGCGTCGGGCAGCAGCATGCCCTGCAACCCCGGACCGGTCGGCTTGGGTGTGGCCGGTGACGGGTCGCTGGCGGGCTCACTGCTCGGAGCGGACGCTTCCGTAGACGACGGTGAAGAGCTGGGCTCACTGCCGCTGCACCCGCTCAGAGCCCCTGAGAGCAGAAGAACCAGGCCGTAGCCGAGAGCATGATGAGGGCGAGGCACGCCGCAAAGCCTAGTAAGCGCAGCGTGACGAAACCGTCACGACGCGCTGTTTTGCGTGTTCATCCCTTCGGCGAGTGCCTGCGCCGTCAAGTCGGTCTGCCATCGGCGAGCCCCCCGATCTCGCAGAAGGGCAGCCACCGACTCGGCGTCGACCGGCTGCGGTGGCGCCCAGGCCAGTCTGCGCACCCACTCTGGTGTGAGCAGGTTCTCGGCGGGCAGATCGTGTCGCTCACACAGCTCGGACACCACGGCGCGGCACGCACGCAGCCGCACCGCTGCTGGAGGGTTACGGTCCGGCCAGGACCGCACCGGTGGCAACCCCTCGCTGCGCCCGGACGTCGGCGGCAACTGATCGTCGTCGGCAGTGACTGCGCTTTCGACCGCCTCCCACCAGCTGTCGAGATGCGGCCGAGCTCGGCGGTGCCGCATCCCCGGCAGGGCCTGCAGCGCCTGTTTCGCGCGGGGCATGGCGATCGCAGCCTCGATGATGGCCGAGTCGGCCAGCAACCGGCCGGGAGCGATGTCCAGCCTGGCAGCGAGCTCGTCCCGTGCCTGCCACAACTCGCGGACGACACCGAGCGGTCGTTGACCGCGGACTCGATGCAGCCCGGACGTGCGCCGCCACGGATCCACCCGGGGCGCTGGGCCGGTGAATCCCAGCAGGGCTTCGAACTCCTGCGCGGCCCATTCGGCCTTGCCCGCGGTGGCGAGCTTGTCGGCGAGCAGGTGGCGCAGCTCGACAAGCACCTCCACGTCGAGTGCCGCGTACTCCAGCCACGGCGTGGGCAGCGGTCGGGTGGACCAGTCAACCGCAGAGTGTTCCTTGGCCAGCCGGGCGCCGCACAGCTCAGCTACCAGCGTGGCAAGTCCAACCCGCGGCATGTTCAGCAGCCGACCGGCAAGCTCGGTGTCGAACAGCCGAGCTGGCCGCAGCCCGATCTCCACCAGACACGGCAGGTCTTGCGTGGCCGCGTGCAACACCCACTCAATTCCGTTCAGTGCATCCGCCAGCGGCGACATGTCAGTGAACGCCACCGGGTCAACCAGCGCGGTGGTCGAACCGGCTCGACGCAGCTGCAGCAGATAGGCACGCTGCGAGTAGCGATAGCCCGAGGCCCGTTCGGCGTCGATGGCCACCGGTCCGCTTCCGGCCGCCAACGCCGCTGCCACCCGCTGCAGTTCCGAGGGTGAGTCGGCCACCGGAGGCACCGGTGCGCTCAGTTGCAGCAGCGGCAGCTCTGGCTCTGCTACCTGCTCGGCATCCCCGGCGTCGTCAGCCACGGGCACGGGGTCGACGCGGCAGGCTAGCCACGCCGGTCGGCAGCGGCTCCAGCCCGGCCGCAGCACCCAGCAGTTCGCCCCACGCCTGCACATGACCCGCCAGGCCAGCAGTTGGGCCGGGTGCCGGGCCGGGACCGGGGCTCGAGCCAGCGCCCAGACTTGTCACAGCCGGGGTCCAGGACGCCCGCACCTCGACCTGTGCGCTGAGGCTGTCGTGGGCAATATTGCCAAAGCCCTCGGACAGCACCACGGTGACGGTGCCGCTGGGCGCGATCGCGTCGAGCTCGTAGGCTTGCCACGCGTCGCTCAGCCAGCTCCAGGCGACGGCGGACAGCATCGGGTCACGCACCATCTCGGGATCCACCTCGGCGCGGACGAAGGTCACACACCGGTACGTGCCCTCCCAACTGTCGTTGCCGGCCGGATCGTGCAGTAAGACAAACCGACCGGTGCCGATGTCCTGCCCGTCGTGCATGATGTCGGCTCCGAGCGCTGCAGCGTACGGCGCGATGCGCTGCGGTGCCGGCACCTCGGAGAGCTCAATCTCGGGGCGCAGCCGCGCGGCATGCAGCTGCTCGACCGCCGCGCGAAAGTGCGCGGGCGGCCCGTCGAGCTTGCAACCAACGCCCATGGTGGCAGCCTATGTCGGCGCTGTGAGGGCCACTCCGGCGACGCGCCGGGGTGACTGGCAGGATCAGGCCGGTGCCCGAAGCCCCGTTACTGGCCGCCTGTGGTCGCCGCCAGCCCAGCCACACCCCCGTATGGTTCATGCGCCAGGCTGGCCGGTCGCTGCCGGAGTATCGAGCGCTGCGCGAAGGCGTGCCGATGCTGGAGTCGTGCGCCCGGCGGGAGATGGTCGTGGAGATCACCCTGCAGCCAGTGCGCCGGCACAAGGTCGATGCGGCCGTCCTCTACTCCGACATCGTGGTGCCGCTCAAGGCGATCGGGGTCGATCTGGACATTGTGCCGGGCACCGGGCCGGTCATCGCCGAGCCGGTGCGCTCGTCCAGTGAGGTGACCCGGCTGCGCCCGTTGACCGGCGACGACGTCTGGTACGTCGCGCAGGCCTGTCGCGATCTGGTCACCGAGCTGGGGAACATCCCGCTGGTCGGATTCGCCGGCGCGCCGTTCACCCTCGCCTCCTATCTGGTCGAGGGCGGTCCGTCACGCGACCACGCTCGCACCAAGGCCCTGATGCACGACGACCCCGCCCTGTGGCACGACCTGCTGGGCCGGCTTGCCGACATCACCGGGGAGTTCTTGCGGGTGCAGATTGAGGCCGGGGCCAGTGCGGTACAGCTGTTCGACTCGTGGGCGGGGACGCTGTCGGCCGCGGACTACGCCGAGTTCGTGCAACCGCACTCGGCTGCGGTGCTCGCCTCGGTCGCCGACCTCGGGGTGCCGCGCATTCACTTCGGTGTCGGCACCGGCGAGCTACTCGCGCTGATGGGCGAGGCCGGCGCCGATGTTGTCGGGGTTGACTGGCGGGTGCCACTGTCGGAGGCCACCCGCCGTGTGGGTCCCAGCCGGGCGCTGCAGGGAAACCTCGATCCTGCCCTGCTGCAGGCCCGCTGGCCGGTGGTGGAAGCCGCCGTTCGCCGGGTGCTGCGCGAAGGTGCGGCCGCCCCCGGTCACGTGTTCAACCTCGGCCACGGCGTACCGCCGGACACCGACCCCGAGGTGCTGACCCGGATCGTCGAGCTGGTGCACGAGCTCACGTCGTCGACGACGTGACCAGCCCGCCGCGCCGTCGGCGCCAGAGCATCAGCGGCAGCAACACGACGGCACCGACGAGCGCGAACGGCAACACAACGCCGACGGCGGTGCTTGCCCCGACCACCAATTCGCGGAGTCCGTCCCAGCCGGCGGCAATGCCTGCGGTGAACCCACGGACGTCGTCAACCGGCTGGTGTCCGGCTGTCGCCGGCTGACGCAGCTCCAGCCGCAGGGTGGCCAGCTCGGTCTGGTCGGCCAAGGCCCGCTGCCGGGCCTGCAGCGCCTCCAGGTCGGCCTGCCGGTCGGCGATCACGCCCTCCAGTTGGATGACCGCACCGAGCTTGTTGGCTCGGCCGAGCAGCGTGCGCACGCGGTCCAGCGCGGTGCCGGCGCTCTGCACCCTGCTGTCCACGTCGGCCACCTCGGCCGTGACGTCTTCTTGGCGGATCG
>JACCYS010000282.1 GCA_013696365.1 Nocardioidaceae bacterium | reverse complement strand
CGCGCCGGCCAGAGCCGCCCGGTCGAAGCTGAACGCGCCGATCCCCGAGAGCGCCCCCGGCTCGAAGTTGCGGGCGTCGAAGGGCTGCAACGGGTGCCGCACGACGACCTGCTCGCGGGCGGGCCGCTGGTCGTGCGTACGGACGGTGGCGTCGACAACGTCGAGGATCTCGCCGAGCGGGACCGCGGGCGGGCGTGGCGAGTTGGTGCGCTCGTCGGCGCCGGTGTACACGACGACCAGGTGCTCCTGCGCGGCGAGCACCGCGTCGAGCAGCAGCTGGCGGTCCTCGCTGCGGCGGTCACGCTCGCCCACCAGCGGATCACGCGCCAAAACGTCGTCACCGTCAACCCCGACGGTGCGCGGGAAGACCCCGTCGTCGAGGCCCAGCAGGCAGATGACCCGGTGCGGCACCGAGCGCATCGGCACCATCGAGCACATGGTGAGGTTGCCGGTGCGGAAATTCGCCCGGGTCGGACGCCCCGCGAGCCGGTCGGCCAGCAGGGCCCGCACATCACTGAGCGCAAGCTCCGCGGTCCCGACCAGCTCGCCGGCTGCCTCGGCGACCTCGGCGAGCTCGCTTCGCAGTTGGTGCAGCTGCCACTCGTCCGCGGCACCGACAGCGGTGAGCGCGTCAACCGCACCTGACAGGGCGGCGAGCCAGGAAGCCAGCGACTGGGTGCCGGCCAGAGCGCCCACGGTGTCCTCGAGCCTGTCGACCAGCTCGGCAACACGACCGGCGAGATCCACGTCGCCGGAGTCGACATCGTCCAACGGCAGCGCCAGCCCCACCCACCGAGGCTCGCCTGGGTCCTCGGCCATGCACACCCCGAGCAGCAGCCGGTCGAGGCCGGCGACCCAGGTGTTCTGGGCGACGCCGTCCATGTGGAACGGCGCGCGGTGCGCCGCGTCCAGCCCCCAACGCACACCCGCCGCACCAACCCAGCCGCGGAGGCGTTCCAGGTCGTCGTCGTCGAAGCCGAAGCGGCGGCGAACCGGGGGCTGTGCCGCCAGGTCGACCACTTGGGAGGCCGTAAGGCGGCCGTCGGCAAGATCGAGCAGCCGAGCGAGCGTGCCCAGCAGTGGGTTGGTCTGCCGCAGCGACCGGTCAGCCAACCGCACCCTCAAATCGTGACCTGGGTGCCCGATGGCCGCTGTCGCGGCATCGTCGGTAGGTGCCAACCCGAACGTCGCCGACACCAGCGGTGCGTACGTTTCAATGTCCGGACACATCACCAGCACGTCGCGGGGCTCGAGGCTCGGGTCGTCGGCGAGCAGACCCAGCAACACCTCGCGCAACACCTCGACCTGACGGGCCTGGCCGTGGCAGGCGTGCACCTGCAGGCTGCGGTCATCGGCGGCCAGCAGCGGCCGTCCGTCCACGCCGTCGCGCAACGGCTGGCCGGGCGCTGCGGTGTCGGTGCGCACGCCGTGCTGCACCCGGCCCAACAGGGTGGTGGGCTCGCCGTCCGGTAGCCGGTGGTACTGGTCGGTGCTGTTGGCCGAGCCGCCAATGCTGGCTGCGCCGGCGAGCAGGTGCTGCATCTCGCGGGAATCTCGGCCGAGGGAGGCCAACAACCGGTGAGAATGCGAGTCCGCGCTCCAACTGCTGCGACGTCCGGCGACGGCCGCGGTCTCGGCCAGGCGCTGCCACTGCACGGCGGACGGGTGTGGCAGCCACAGGTGCACGTCGCGGTGCACCGCCAACGCGGCGATGACGGCCACCTGTCCGCTGGTCAGCCTGGTGGGACCGAACAGGCTCATTCGTTGTGGGAGATCGACCCGCTCAGGCTCGTCGCCCAGGGCCGCACAGGCGGCGTCGATGCGCTCAGCTGGGCTGTGGACGCCGACACGTGCTCGGAGCCGTCGCCACAGTTGCGGCTGCCAGCTTAGGTCCGCTGGCACTGCCCCACCAGCGCCGTCGGAGTCGGCGCCGACCGCCCACTCCCGCAGCATCGACGGCCGCTGTTCGGCATACGCGGCGAACAGGCTGCTCAGGTGCTGTGCGGCGATCATGCGCCGTGAGGTCGACCCCTCGGTGCGCTGCAGGTGCTGGGTCAGTACTGCGCACCATGTCTCACCGGCGCACTCGTCGAGGACGCCGAGGAGCGTCCAGATGAGCCGGTCTGTCGCCCACGGGTCGTCGGTGCCGTCGGCGTTGCTGCCGGCTGCTACCGCCGTCGTGACCAGAGCCGCTGGTGACGGGAAGTGCACGTTGGCGCAGACCCCGGCTCCGCTGCGGGCGCCGAGATGGTGGGACAACCGCTGGGTCAGCCAGCGCTCCACCCCACGCGCTGGCACCGCGACGAGCTCGGCAGCGAACGGGTCTGCCAGGGGTGTGCGCAACACGTCGGCGAGCGCCCCGACGAGCACGTCTGCGCGCTCGGCGCGGTGCACGTGCAGACCGCTCACCCCGGTCCCCGAGCCATCATGAAGCGGACGATAGCCGCTGCACCCACCGCACAAGCATGTGCTCGCACGGGTGGGTCAGCCGCGGGCCTGTCGCGAGGCGCGGTCGTTCGCCCGCTGAATGGCCTGCACCAGTTCGCCCTTCTTCATTCGGGACCGGCCGCGGATTTCGAGCCTGCGGGCAACGTCGAGCAGGTGCTCCTTGGACGCATTCGCGTCGACCCCGCCCGCGGTCTCCCGATCGGTGTCCGCGTCGCCCTCGGCCTGCGCGTCCGAGGGACCGTACTCGTCCTTCGGCTCCCACCGGTCGCCGACTTTCTCGTGCGTGTGCTTGAGCGCGGCATAGGCCACCTGATTGGCCCGCTGCTCGTCGTCGTACTGGTCGACCGCCGAGTCGTGCGCTTTCGCGTACGTTCGCTGCGCCTTGTCGTCAGAGCGTCGCAGCGTGCTGGGCAGCTCTGTCTGCTTGGCCTTGCCAGCCTTGGTCGTCTTGGGCATTGCGTCCTCCCATCGCCGCACGCGACCCGCTGCGGGTCGCGACCTTCCCGTACCCAGCGCCACCCGACAGCAACCGTCGAGCCCACCCGCTCACTACCCGATCGACCGCCCCCGCCCTCTGACGCGCGCCACGTAAACGTGGCCGAGCATCCCCTCACGTGGCGCGCACGCCTCGTAAAGGGTGGGTACGCCACGTTTACGTGGGGTACGGGTGTGCGCCCAGCGGCCGCCGGGTCCGTGGCGCGCTGCTGTGGGATCAGCCGGCACGGACAGCAGTGGCCGGCGCCGCATGAGTCCGCACGCCAAGCACCACCGGCAGCACCAGCAGGCCAGCCACCCCACCGAGCAGCGCCAACGCCGGATAGCCCGCCATGGCGACCACCCCACCACTGGCGATACTGGCGCTGGCCCCGGCCAGCGCGATCGCCAGATCCACCCCACCCTGAGTCTTGGCCCGGTCGGCCAGGTTGGTGGCGTCGGTCAACAGCGCGGTGCCACCCACCAGCCCGAGGTTCCAGCCCAACCCCAGCAACCCCAGCGCGACGCCCAGCCACAGGACCGAGCCCGGGTCGGCAAGTGCGGCGACCAGTCCGGCTGCGATCAGCACACTGCCGCTGCCGACGAGCACCGGACGCCGCCCTATCGAGTCGGCCAACCAGCCGGTAAGCGGCGAGGGAAGGTACATGCTGGCGATGTGCACGGCGATCACCGCGCCGACAGCATCCAGACTGTGTCCGTGCGCGATCAGATGCACCGGCGTCATCGTCATGACGGCCACCATCGCCACCTGAGTGAGCACCATCGCGGTGGCAGCAACGCCAGCCGTACGTCGCGAGGTCGACTGCCGGCCACCCGTGCGCTCGGAGCCGTCGCGCGCCGCCTCGGCGGCGAGTCGGCGGGCGGTGAGCAGTGGGTCCGGGTGCAGGAAAGTCAGCAGTACGGCAGCGGCCAGGCCGTAGGCAGCTCCGGCGAGCGCGAAGGGGCCGGACAGCGGTGGTGCGCCGACGGCAGCGGCCAGGTCCCCGGTCACACCGACCAGGCTTGGGCCTGCTACCGCGCCCAAGGTGGTGGCCACGAGCACGATGCTCACGGCGCGGCCCCGCTGCGCCGGCTCGGCCAGGTCGGCTCCGGCGTAGCGTGCCTGCAGGTTGGTCGCGACGCCAGAGCCATAGATGGTCAGCGCCGGCAACAGCAGCCAGACGCTGTCCACGACGGCGGCGAGCGCAACCCCGACACCTCCGACTGCTCCGATGAGATAGCCGAGCGCCAGGCCGGTACGGCGCCCCCGACGCTGCGACACCCGGCCCACCAGCAAAGCGGCGGCAGCGGATCCCCCGGTGAACAGGGCGGCGGGCAGTCCGGCGAGCGCGGTGGAGCCCAGCATGTCCTCGGCCAACAGCGCACCGACCGTGACCCCGGCGGCCAACCCGGCACCGCCGAGCACCTGCGAGCAGACGACGACGGTGAGCACACGCCGTTGCAGGTAATGGCGGAGCTCATCCACCGCTAGTCCACAGCTGCGACAACACCCTCCAGGGTCGCACGGGCTCCTTCGCCGTGAAGCGCGGCCAGGTGCTTGCGGTAGACCGACATGAACTCGTCTCGATCCGCCAGGTCACCGAACAGGTCGCGGTTGGCGATGAAAGCGTCCGGGTCCTCATGCTGGGCCTGCGCGGCGGCCATCAGCTCCTCGCGCATCGGGTCGACCACATCAATCGGCTCACCAGCCTCGTCGACGCCCTCGGCGTATCTGGCCCAGGCCGCCACCACGAGCGCGGACCGCTCCACCGACCCGCCGGAGTCCAGCTGGGAGCGGATCACCGGCAGTAGCCACTTGGGGATGCGGTCGGAGCTCTCGGCACACAGCCGCGCCAGGGTGTCGCGCACCTCGGGGTTTGCGAACCGCTCGATCAGCTGCCGCTTGTAGTCGTACAGGTCGACGCCCGGCACCGGCTGCAGGGTCGGCGTCGCCTCGTCGTCCATGTAGCCGAGCAGGAAGTCGACGAAGAGCTGGTCCTGGGCCACTTCGTGGGCATACCGGTAACCGGACAGGTAGCCGAGGTAGCACAACGCCTGGTGGCTGGCGTTGAGCAGCCGCAGCTTCATCAGCTCGTACGGTGTGACGTCGTCGACCAGCTGCACGCCGGCGTCCTCGAGCGGTGGCCGGCCGAGGGTGAACGAGTCCTCCAGCGCCCACTGGGTGAACGGCTCACAGACGACGGGCCAGCCGTCCCGAACGCCTAGCAGCTCGGCGACCGCGTCTCGGTCCTCGTCGCTGGTGGACGGGGTGATGCGGTCCACCATCGAGTTCGGAAAGCTGACCTCAGCCTCCACCCAGTCGGCGAACGACGGATCCTGCAGCCGGGCGAACGCGGTGAACATCTTGTGCGCCACCTCGCCGTTGCCGGGGATGTTGTCACAGCTCATGATCGTGAACGGCGCGAGCCCGCGCTCTCGGCGACGAGCCAGCGCAGCACACACCAACCCGAACGTCGTACGCAGTGGCTCGTCGCCTGCCAGGTCGCGCTGGACGTCGGTGTCCTTCTCGTCGAAGTCGCCGGTGACCGGGTGGACGTTGTATCCACCCTCGGTGACGGTGAGCGAGACGATCCGGGTGTCCGGCGAAGCCAGCCGCTCGACGACGGCGCCCGGGTCGTCGGGGGCGTACAGGTAGTCGACGATGGCCCCGATGATGCGCGGCTCGAGCGTGCCGTCCGGGTGCTTGACCACCAACGTGTAGAGGTGGTCCTGCGCGGCAAGCACCTCGTGCATGGCCTTGTCGCCGGGCATCAGCCCGACCCCGCAGATGCCCCAGTCGAGCGCCTTGCCCGCAGCCATCAGCCGGTCCACATACATCGCCTCATGCGCACGGTGAAAGCCGCCGACGCCGAAGTGCACAATTCCGGGGCGCACCTGAGCGCGGTCGTAGTCCGGAACGGGCATCGACTGGCCGAGCCGGGTCAGCGCCTCAGTGTCGAGCGTGCGCATCGTCTCGCCTCTCTGCTCAGCCGGCCAGTCGTACGGCGGTCACTTGATCGCCCCCATCGACAAGCCACGCACCAACTGCTTCTGCGCGATCCACCCGGCGATGACCACCGGCAGCGAGGCTAGCGTCGCCGCCGCCGACAACTGGGCGAAGTACAAGCCCTGGCTGGCGATGAAGCCCACCAGATAGACCGGCACGGTGCTCGAGGCCGACGCGGTCAGGTTGACGGCGAAGAAGAACTCATTCCAGGCGAAGATGACGCAGATCAGAGCGGTCGCAGCGATACCCGGAGCTGTCATCGGGATCATCACGTGCCGCCACATCTTGGCAAGCCCGGCACCGTCCATGGCGGCGGCCTCAAGCACCTCCCCGGGAATCTCCAGCAGGAACGAGCGCATCATCCATACCGCGATCGGCAGGTTCATCGCCGTGTACAGCACGATCATCACCCAGATGTCGTCCAGGGCACCGATCTGACCGATGATGACGTACAGCGGGACGATGACGGCGACGAGCGGAAGCATCTTGGTGGAGATGAAGAAGAACAGCACATCCTGAGTCTTCTTCACCGGTCGGATCGAGAGCGCGTACGCGGCGGGCACGGCGAGCAACACGACCAGGATGGTGGACGCGGTGGTCGCCACCAGGGAGTTGACGGCGAACGGGGCCGCCTTGTCGAGGACGGTGCTGAACTGACTCAGCGTGGGCGCGAAGAACAGCTTGGGCGTCTCGGTGTAGGCGTCGGACTCGTTCTTGAAACCGGTCACCACCATCCAGAAGATCGGGAAGAAGAAAGTGAGCGCGAGGAACCAGGTCAGCACGGTCAGCGCCGTGCCTGAGGTCGGGCCACGGGAGCGCTTAGGCGCGGCTCCGACGTCGCTGGTGGTCTCCTTCGATGGGGTACTCGTCTGCGTGCTCATGAGGTCTCCTGGGTGAAGCTCTTGAAGATCACACGGAGTGCGAAGGTCGCCACGATGATCGTGCCGACGACGACGACCACGCCCATGGCTGCGGCCTCGCCGATATCGAAGCCGAGGAAGGCGCGTTGATAGATGTAGAACGGCAGGTTGGCGCTCGCAGTGCCGGGACCGCCCGAGGTCATCATGTAGATGTGGTCGAAAGTGTTGACGATGTAGATCGCGCCGAGCAGCACCGACAGCTCGATGTAGCGGCGCATGTGCGGCAGAGTGATCGACACGAACATCTGGAACGGCCCCGCTCCATCGACTGCGGCTGCCTCGAGTGAGGACCGGTCCTGGCTCTGCAGGCCGGCCAACAGCAGCAGCATCATGAACGGCGTCCACTGCCAGACCAAAGCAATGATGATCGCCGCCAGCGGATATGTCGACAGCCAGTCGATGTCGCCCCCGCCAAAGGGCCCGAGCACGAAGTTCACGATGCCGAATGTCGGGTCGAACATGGTGGTCTTCCACAGCAGCGCACCAGCCACCGGCATCACCAAGAAGGGCGTAATCAGCAAGGTGCGGGCGAGCCCGCGACCGGGGAACGGTCGGTCCAGCAACAGCGCCAACCCCAAGCCGATCAGCAGCGAGATCAGCACACAACCCCCGGTGATGAGGATCGTGTTGAAGGCGGCCTCACGGAAGA
>JACCYS010000243.1 GCA_013696365.1 Nocardioidaceae bacterium | reverse complement strand
CGACGACCGGCAACGCCTGACAGGAGACCGCGAGCACGATGGCCCACACCCGCTTCCGCAACGACCGAGGGCTCACCGCCCGGATGGCGCTGGTCGGCTTCCTGCTGGTGGCGCTCTACCTGGCTGTCGTGGCTGCGCTGATCGCCTACGGTCTGCCGACCGTGTTCGTTGTGCTGATTGCCGTCGGTGTCGGCTGGGGGCAGTGGTACTTCTCGGACTCGGTGGCCATGAAGGCGATGCGCGCCCGCGAGGTGACCCCCGAGCAAGCGCCCGAACTGCACGGTGTCGTCGACCGGTTGTGTGCGCTCGCCGACATGCCCAAGCCGCGGGTGGCGATCGCCGACACCGACATCCCGAACGCGTTCGCCACCGGCCGCTCGCCCAGCCACTCGGTCGTCTGTGTGACCACCGGGCTGCTGCGCCGGCTCGACGCCGAAGAGGTCGAGGGCGTCCTCGGTCACGAGTTGGCACACGTCGCGCACCGCGACGTGTCGGTGATGACCGTGGCGTCGACGCTCGGCGTGCTCGCCGGGCTGATCATGCGGTGGGGGCTGTACTTCGGTGGCGGTGGTCGAGACCGCAACAATGCCATGGTCTTCCTGGCGGTCTGGGTGGCCAGCATCGCCGTCTACCTGATCAGTTTCCTGCTCACCCGGGCGTTGTCGCGTTACCGCGAACTGTCTGCAGACCGGTCGGCGGCCTACCTCACCGGCCGACCGTCGTCGCTTGCTTCCGCGCTCACCAAGATCTCCGGTGACATGGCTCGCATCCCCACCCGCGACCTGCGCCAGGCCGAGCCAGTCAGCGCGTTCCTGTTCGCACCCGCGCTGAACAAGCAGTCGTTCACCGCGCTGTTCTCCAGCCACCCCAGCCTGGACGTGCGGCTGGAACAGCTCGCCAAGGTGTCGGCTGACCTCGGCCGGCAGGTCTGAGCCGGTCGATGGGCCTCTTCGACTCGCTGCTCGGGCGCAGCCGCCCGGCCAAGGCTGACCTGGACGCATTGTTCGGCGTGACCCAGGCCGCCTTCACGCTCGAAGCGAGCATCGGGCTGCGGCCCACCGGGGTGGGTGCGGTCTGCTACCGCGCCAACGAGGGGGCCGCGTTTGCCACCGCCCAGGCCGACCTGCAGCAACTGCTGGACGCCGACGGCGGCCCGGCGGTCGAGACCAGCACCGACTCGTACGGGTTCACCTGGCTGGTCTGCCGGCAACCGGCCGATGCGCTCAGCGATCTGGTGACCGAGCTGCACGCGGTCAACCAGACCCTGCAGGACAACGGCTTCGGGCCCTCCCTGCTGTGCTCGGTGGTGGGATTCGCAGCCCCCGACGGACGCCAGGTGGGGGTGGTGTACCTGTACAAGCGAGGCACCTTCTACCCGTTCGCACCGGTGCCGGGCTCTGAGCATCGAGACAATGCGCTCGAGCTGCAGGTGCGCGGCGCCGTCGGTGCCGACCTGCGGATCGAGAACGATCTGCACCGCTGGTTGGCGCTGTGGGGGACACCCGCGCTCGACTGAGCCTGCCGGCTGCCCCGCCCGCCCTTGCCGCAGACCGCAAGCCACGTTAACGCGGCCCGCCATCGCTTCACGTTGCGCGCACGCCCCGTAAAGGGTCGCTCCGCCACGTTTACGTGGCGTGCGCACCGGGCGGTGGAGGCGGCGGGTGCTGCCCCGTCAGAGAAAGTGCCCGCTCGGAAGGTACGGCGCCGGCGGGCGCATGGCCCGCAGCGCCAGGTAACCCCGCGTCTGGATGTCCAGGCCAGCGCCGACCGCCACGTCGAGCGCCCACTGGTTGGCCGCAGTTACATGAGGCACCTGCACGGACTCGCCAGCCGTGCCGGACGCCAACCCCGCCCACAGCAGCTCGGCTGCGGCCCGCTCGGTCGTCGCAGCCAACAGGTACACCGCCCCCGGCGAGCGCAAGTAGCAGTAGCCCTGACCCTCTGGGCGGTCGACCACCAGCATCGCCATCCCCGCAGCCAGCACGGTGTGGTCGACACCATGGCCGGCACCGCGGGTGCGCCGATCGACCGAGTCGGCCAGGTCGATGTCTGCGGTGGTGGCCTCGCGGACCCTTTCGGGCACCGGCAACGTCTCGCGTCGAACCACACCCACCCCGTCCATCATCGGGTGCAGGTCGAAGCCGGCCGCCCGATAGCGCCGCGCCGCCCGCGGATCCGGCGACGACACGATCATGCCGCGCAGGCAACTCGCGCCGTACTCGAGCGCGGTGTCCAGCAGGCGCCGGCCGATTCCTTGGCCCTGCGCCTCGGGCAGCACCGCGTACGTCGCCAGCAGCCACATGGACTCGCGGCGCAACGAGATCGCGGCTCCCACCAGACAATTCGACGAGTCCGCCACCCAGCACCCTGCGCCGTCGTGGGTCAGCGCGTGCTCTGCGCGGCGCCGCCACTGCGCAGCCTGGTCGTCCGGACGCAACTGCGGCGGTGCCGCCCCGGGCAGTCGGTTGCGTTCGTCCACGTCCAGGAAGGCCTGTGCGGTCAGCCGTTCCACATCGGCGACGTCGTCGACGCGCATGCGGCGGATCAGCACACAGCCACCGTATTGCCCGCCCGTTCACCGGGCAGGCGAGGATGCGTGCATGCGGATCCTGGTGGCCCCGGACACGTTCGCCGGCCTGTTCAGCGCGAGCGAGGCGGCCGAGGCAATCGTCGAAGGGTGGCATCGACATGCTCCGACGGACCGGCTGGACATGGTGGCCATGTCCGACGGTGGGCTCGGCTTCGTCCATGCGTTGGCGTCCAACCTCAGCGGTGAGCTGCTCGCGGTGTCGGTGTCCGGACCGTACGGCGTCCGTGTACCGGCGACGGTGTTGCTGCACGAGGGCACCGCGTACGTCGAGGCAGCCCAGGCGTGTGGCCTGCACCTGACCCCGGCGGATCACCGTGAGCCCGAGCGCGCCACCTCGTTCGGCGTGGGTGAGCTCATCGGCGCAGCGGTCGACGCCGGCGCCGAACGGATCGTGGTCGGCCTCGGCGGCCCGGGTGAGATCGCCAGCAACGACGGTGGCGCCGGGCTGCTCAACGCACTGGGCGCCGACGCCGGTGCCAGGACCGGCGGCGCCGACGAGGTCGACCTGCGCGCGGGTGCCGCCGGTCTCGCTGCGCTGGCCGATGGCGCGAGCGTCGATCTGACCTGGGCCCACCGACGGCTGGGCGAGGTGCAGCTGACAGCCGCCAGCGACCTGGACCTTCCGCTGCTCGGGCTGCGCGGCACCACCAACCTGGACGGCGGCAGCCGCGGCATCTCCGACGAACGCAAACCCGCCGTCGACGGGCTCGTGGTGCGACTCGCTGCGGCCACCGATCCGGCACTGGCGGCCCGGCCGGGGACCGGAGCGGCGGGCGGGATCGGGTTCGCGCTGCAGCTGCTCGGCGGCAGCCGACGACCGGCGGTGGAGCTCGTTGCAGACGTCTGCGACCTGGCCGGACGCTGCGCCGAGGTGGATCTGGTGCTCACCGGCGAGGCTGCGTTCGACTACTCCTCGAGGCAGGGCACGGTGGTCTACGGCGTTGCACAGGTGGCCGCCGCCGCGCTGCGCCCCTGCGTGGTGTTGGCCGGTCGAGTGGACGTCGGCAGCAGGGAGATGCGCGCGCTGGGCGTCGAGCAGGCGTACGGGGTCGCGGGCCTGGTCGGTGATCGGGTCGCCGGCGACGACCCTGCTGGCTCATTGGCGACGCTGGCGGCGAGAGTCGCGCGCCAATGGTCGCGCTGATCGGCCCAGTGATCGGCCCAGTAATCGGGCCCCGCCGCGGGCGTCGGTTGTGGGTGGCAGCATCGAAGGTGGCACCATGGATGCAGCGCACGACGGGGAATGACCGGGGCCATACCGACGTTGGCTTCCTCTTGGCGCCCGACGACCGTGATCCGACAGGAGTGACCGATGAGCGACCAGACAGCCACCACCACCGCCGAGCCGACCACTGACGGGCCGACCTCGGACGGAGTCGTGCTGACCACCGGCGCCGCTGGGAAGGTCCGCAGCCTGATCGAGCAGGAGGGCCGCGACGATCTGGCGTTGCGCATTGCCGTACAGCCGGGCGGATGCTCCGGCTTGCGCTACCAGCTGTTCTTCGACGAGCGGAAGCTCGACGGTGACCAGGTGCGCGACTTCGTGGGTGTCGATGTCGTCGTCGACCGGATGAGCGCTCCGTACCTGATGGGTGCCACGATCGACTTCGTTGACACCATCGAGAAGCAGGGCTTCACGATCGACAACCCTTCGGCCACGTCGTCCTGCGCCTGCGGTGACTCCTTCCACTGATCCGGACCCCTGCCGACCCTCGACGCGTCGCCGGTTCCGGAGCACCTGATCGAGTGCGCGGAGCCAGCAAAGGGTAGATTCTCTTCTGTCCGATGTCCGTTGAGGAAGGTGGCCCGTGAGCCGGCAGTTCGGTGCGCTCGACTCTCGTTCCCACGGCCGACCGCGACGTCGTCCGGTCGCGCGTGTGGCCGCGCTCGCGGTCATTGCCGTGCTGCTGCTGAGCGGTTGCTCGGGCCGCGACCTCGGCTTCCCGACAGGCGCCAGCAGTGACACTGAGCCCGTAGCCCAACTCTGGCTCGGGGCTTGGATCGCTGCGGGCGTCATCGGCATCTTCGTCTTCGCGCTGATCATCTGGGCGCCGCTGCGTTACCGCCGCCGCTCGGAAGACGAGATCCCACCTCAGGTGCGCTACAACCTGCCGATCGAGGTGCTCTACACGGTGGCGCCGATCATCGTGGTGCTCGTGTTCTTCTACCACACCATCGAGACCGACGAGGCCATCCAACCCACCGCGGAACCCACCCACACCGTCGAGGTATTGGCGGTCAAATGGTCGTGGGCGTTCAGCTATATCGAGGAAGACGCGGTGGGCGGAGAGTCGGTCTTCACCGTCGGGGACACCGCGAACCGGCCAACCTTGATGCTGCCGGTGGACGAGCCAGTGCAGATCGAGTTGCGCTCACAGGATGTCATCCACGCCTTCTGGGTGCCTGCCTTCTACTACAAGCAGGACGTGGTTCCCGGGCGGGAGAACTCCTTCTCCATCACGCCGACCCGCGAGGGCACGTATGAGGGTCGCTGTTCTGAGTTGTGCGGGCTGCACCACAGCCGGATGCTGTTCACGTTGAAGATCGTCGATCGCGAGACCTATGACGCGCATCTGCAGGATCTGCAGGAGGCTGGCAACGTCGGCGTCGCGGAGCGTGCGAGCGTCACCAACGACATTGTGGGCTTGGACGAGGAAGCCGGCAGCAGCGAGGAAGGAGGCGCAGAGTGACCACCACCGTCACCCCGCCGGGTCAGACCAGCCCGGGTTCGTCGCCGGCACCTGAGCCCCGCAAGCCGACCATGGGGCAACTTGCCGCCAAGGTGCTGAGCACGACCGACCACAAGGTGATCGGCAACCTCTACTTCGTCACGTCGTTCGGGTTCTTCCTTGTCGGTGGCGTGATGGCGCTGATGATCCGCACCGAGTTGGCGCAGCCGGGCAGCCAGCTGGTGTCGGACCAGGTGTACAACCAGTTGTTCACGATGCATGGCGTGATCATGCTGCTGTTGTTCGCGACCCCGCTGTTTGCCGGATTCGCGAACGCGATCATGCCGTTGCAGATCGGGGCGCCCGATGTGGCGTTTCCGCGGTTGAACATGTTCAGCTATTGGACGTACCTGTTCGGCGGACTGATCGCCGCTGGTGGGCTGATCGTGCCCGGTGGTGCGGCGGACTTCGGCTGGTACATGTACGCGCCGTTGTCGGACGCGGTGAACTCGCCCGGCGTCGGCGCCGACATGGCGATCATGGGGGTGTGGCTGGCCGGGCTCGGCACGATCCTGGGCGCGGTCAACTTCGTGACCACGATCTTCTGTATGCGGGCGCCCGGAATGACGATGTTTCGGATGCCGATCTTCACCTGGAACATCTTGGTGACCAGCCTGCTGGTGCTAATCGCGTTCCCGAT
>JACCYS010000239.1 GCA_013696365.1 Nocardioidaceae bacterium | reverse complement strand
AGGGCGGCGACCGCATCGAGGCTTTCTCGGCCGCAGACCCCGCAGGCACCGGACATTGTCGTCGCACGCACCGTCGGCGGCTTCTCAGGTGCACCGGGCAGGGTCAGCGTGACCACGTTGAACTCTTGGTCCGGCGCCAGCGTGGTGTCGGTGCAGTAGGCGACGGTCGTCGGCGGTGCCTGGGTGGTGACTAAGCCCTCGCCAAGAGCGAGTCCTGCGGCCAGCTCGAAGTCGTGGCCGGGGGTGCGCATCGTCACCACGAAGTGCTGTGCCGGGTGTCCCGGCCACGTCAGCCGTAGTTCGAGGGGCTCCTCGGTGGCCAGCCGGTCTTCGTGCTCGGCGCGGGACTCGTCGCGCCACTCCACCACATCGGTCCTGGTGGTCGGGCCGGGGCGCCGATCGGTACGCACCGAGCCAGCCTAAGTGCCGCCCTTAGGCTGTGCGCTGTGCGGCCGATGCTGGTGGTGTGGGATTGCGACGGGGTGCTGGTCGACACCGAGCGGCTGGTCACCCGGCTTGAGGCGGAGTGGATCACCGCTTTGGGGTGGCCGCTGACTCAAGCAGAGGTGGTCGAGCGTTTCATGGGCCGCTCCGAGCGGGTGATGTCGACCGAGATCGAGCGCAACCTGGGTCGAGAGCTGCCTGCGAGGTGGTACGACGCGCTGCGTGCCGCGTCGTACGAGCTGTTTCGTGCCGAGCTGACCGCCGTCGACGGGGTGGAACAGGTGCTTGACCTGCTGGAGTCCGCGGGGGTGGCCACCTGCGTCGCCTCGTCGAGTGGACACGATCGGCTGGCGCTCGTGCTCGAGATCACCGGCCTTGCAGAACGCTTCGCGGGGCGGGTGCACTCGGCGGAGGACGTGCAGCAAGGCAAGCCGCATCCGGACCTGTTTCTGCATGCGGCACAGCAGCAGGGTGTGCCGGTGGCTGAGTGCGTGGTGGTCGAGGACAGTGAGCCAGGGGTGCTGGCGGGAGTGGCCGCCGGCATGCGAGTGCTCGGGTTTGCTGGCGGGCTCGCGCCGACCGCCGCGCTGGAGGCTGCTGGGTCGGAGATCTTCGAGCGCATGGCCCAACTGCCCGAGCTGTTGGGTGTCGAGGCGGACGGGCTCGGGATGCAGCAGTGACACCTGTACTGGCATACGCATTCATGCTGTTGGCGGGGGTCGGTGCCCTGTGGTCGGCAGTGCTGTTCACCCGTGACCAGCGTTTGGGCGACTCGCTGGTCTGGTGGCTGACCGCCCTCGAGGTGGGCCTGCTGCTGCAACTGGTCGGCGGGGTGATCGCGCTGGTTGTGACCGAGCGCGACGTCGACGCTGCGCTGTTCGTCGGCTACCTGCTGACTGCTGTGTTGATGCTGCCCGCCGGGGTGGCGTGGGCCGCTTCGGAGAAGACCCGCTGGGGGGTAGGGGTGCTCTTCGTCGCGTGTGTGTCGGTGGTGGCGCTTGCCGAGCGGCTGCTGCAGGTCTGGCAGGGCTGAGCAGTGTCATCAGCGACCAATCACGGGCCGGGTCGGGTGCTGGTCGCCATCTACGGCGTGTTTGCGATCTCGGCGACTGCCCGGAGTGCCGTTCAGCTCGTCACAGACTTCGAGGAGGCGCCGGTGGCGTACTCGCTGTCGGCGCTCGCTGCTGTGGTCTATGTGGTGGCGACGTTAGCGTTGGCGTCCGGGACGCCGACGGCGCGGCGAACCGCATGGGTGACGGTGGCCCTAGAGCTGTGCGGCGTGTTGGCCGTCGGCACGCTGAGCATCGTGGACCCGGCGCTGTTTCCCGACGAGACCGTCTGGTCGGGTTACGGCTCCGGCTACGGGTACGCGCCGTTAGTGCTGCCCGTGCTTGGGCTGATCTGGCTGTGGCGAACCCGACCGTCATCGGTGGGAACCGGCAGTGGGTCGGCTGCGTCAGACCGGCACGGGGGAGGGGCCCCGACCAACCACGCTTGAGGAGGCGACATGAGGATCCTGACTCCGGGCTCGGCGCAGCCCCGAAGACGGCCGCGCCGGTGGACCATCGCCGCTGCAGCGATCACGTTGATGGTCGCCGCATGTGGGCAGCAGGCAGCGTCCGATACTGCTGCGTCCGACCCTGCCGCCGACAGCACAGCCGACGATGCAAAGAAGGCTGACAAATCCGCTGAGGACTTGGCACCGGACGCCGACGCGGACATCTCGGGGCGATGCGCGGCCGGGGTCACCGGCGACCAGCTGGACGAGCCAGCCGAGCTCGGAAGCGCGGACATCGACGGTGACGGAGCCGCTGACCTGGTGTCGCTGGGACAGGTGCCCGATCGGGGAGACACCTGCACGGTGGCGGTGCTGGTGACCACGGGCGGCGAGACGTTCGCCGCGCCGCTCGCCGGTGGCGGCCAAGCCGTCGTCGACAGCCCCCTCGGTGACCCGGTCTTCGCCGAGGTGGACGGCAGCCCCGGGGCAGAGATCGTCATAACCACGTCCTTCAACCCGCGTGGCGGCGGCCAGCTCGGAATGTTCTCGTGGGTCGACGGGGGATTGGTGCAGGTTGAGCAGGGGGGCAAACCCTGGTCGCTATTCGTGACCATCGACGACGGGGGAGGCACGCCACGTCTGCTCACCTGTTCGGCGGGCGGGTTCACCGACGTGACCGCGTATCCGCCCGGCCTCGACACCGGGTCAAGCGTTACCACGTACACGCTGCGCGCTGGTGTCGTACGCCACCAGCAGCGCTTGGCTGACGTGTCGGCCACCTGGAAGCAGGTGCGGGCAGCTCACCCCGGACTGCCTCGCGCCGGGCTCGCGATCTTTCCTGACTGTGGGTGAATACGGCGACACACAGCGATGAGTGGCACGATTGGGTAGTGCCTGATGCCGCTGCTGTGCCGCCCGAGCCCTCACTGACCACCTTTGCCCCTCCGGACGGGACAGCGCTGCGGGGAGTGGTGCTGATGCTGCACGGGGGGCAGGCCAACAGCCTTGCGCCCGTCCAGCGGCGCAACGGGTCGTGGTGGCGGATGGCACTCTTGGCGCGGGCATTCGCCCGCCACGCCGGCCGAGCGGGAGTGGCGGTCGAGCTGTTGCGTTATTCCGCCCGCGGCTGGAACGCGGATGCCGGACCGGAGCCGGCCCCGCTGGTGGACGGGCGCTGGGCCCTGGCCGAGCTGAGCGGGCGCTATCGCGATGTCCCGCTGGTGTTGGTCGGGCACTCGATGGGTGGGCGTGCCGCGTGTGCACTCGCCGGCGAACCTGGTGTGACCGGGGTCGTCGCGTTAGCGCCGTGGCTAACGGCCGAGGAGCCGGTGGAGCCCGCAAAGGGCCAGCGGCTGGTGCTGGCTCACGGTCTCAATGACCGCTGGACCTCACCGGCCAACAGCCTCGACTGGTCGATGCGTGCCCGCGCCGTGTCGGCGCAGGTTGCGCGCTTCGAACTGCCGGGGGTCGGGCATTTTATGTTCTCGCGCGTCGGGGAGTGGAACGGGATAGTCCGTCGCGGTGCGATGGGATTGCTCGGCGTCGAGCCGTTGCCGACGGAGGTGGCGGAAGCCTTCGCGCTCACCGACGCGCGTGCAGCCGACGACGGGGGTCCGCTGCGCCAGGGGGTCAGCACCGGCGAGCAAGGTCTCAGAATGCCCGTCGAGACGTCATAGCCGGGCGGCGCCTCTCACGCAGGTCAGGTGTAGACCCGGTTCCAGCCGGCGACGGTTGGTGGGCCTGCAGAGTCCACTGTGCCGACCAAGCGACCGTTATTGCAAAACATCTCGCCACGCATCGTTCCCGCGATCGTCGAGTTCGCGTTCGGCGCTCTCGCTCGCGAGCCGCACCGGGCAGGCAAGCCGATCGAACGTGACCTGGCAGGCCTCTTCGGGGCCAGAAGGGGGCCCTACCGCCTGCTCTACCGCATCGACGAGGGGAGGCAGATTGTCTACGTCGTCCACGTTGACCACCGCGCTGACGTCTACCGCTCCCGCTAGGTAGGCATGCCGGCACTCCTGCCTAGACCCGGCGTGTGCGTCTGATGGGGCGGTCGTTCGCCTTCGATGAGACCGGCTACCAGGCGGGTGTGTACCGGGACGTGTTGTTGCGCCGCTGGCGCAACGTGCTCGGCCGGACGATGTGGGACTTCCCTGGTGGTCCGGCCGGAGGCAACCGCTACCTCGTACTCGGCCTTGGCTCGGGAGAGCCAGCCGATCTCGCAGTCACCAGCGAAGAACTCATCGCCTGCGGGCCGCTGCCCTCCGACGGCGGCACCGCCTGGCTGGGTACGGCGGCGCTGTGTCCGCGC
>JACCYS010000237.1 GCA_013696365.1 Nocardioidaceae bacterium | reverse complement strand
CGTGCCCGATGCGCTGCGTGGGCGCGTGCTCACTGCGTACGACCTGATCTGGCACTCGATGCGGCTGGCCAGCCTGGTGCTGGGTGGGGTGCTGACCGATCTGTTCGGCATCCGGTTCCTGTTCTATACCGGCGGCGTGCTGCTGTTGGTGGCTGCGCTCGCCGGGCTCGGCGCTGGCCCGCGTTCGAGGGCACCGGGTGCCATCGGCCCCGGATAGTGGTTATCAATGCAGCGGCGCGCCATCTCGACGAGTCTCCACGTCAAGCGGCGGTCGTATCGTCCTCATCCGGCCGAGGGACGGACCCGCCGTCGGTGATCTCAGGCCGAGGGCCGGGCCCCGCACTGGGACCCGGCCCTCGTTCATCGACCGTGCTGGAGGCTCACCAACTGGCGCGCCTCATCACGGGCTGACCTGGAAGATGTAGAGCCCGTAGTCGCGGTCGCTCGCCGCCACGTACTCCTCACCGCCGTGCTTGAAAACCTCCACACCCCAGAAGTTGCTGCCGCCCTGGTCGATGAAGTGCCCGACCTCGTTCAGCGTGCCGTTCTGGATCCTCGCCACCCGGAAACCACCGGCGTAGTACGAGAAGTACGCGAGCCGGGGGTCGACCTTTGAGGTTGCCACCTCGTGCACCGACAGGTCACCGAAGCCGGTGGCGAAGCGCTGCTTGTGCGCCTGCGGGATCGCGTAGGTGTCCAGCTCCTTCATCTTCCCGCCACTGTTGCGGAACAGGTGGACGTATCCCCAGCCGTCGAAGTACGACGCAAAGGTGAGCGTGTCGCCCTTCGTCCCGACCTTGATCGGCGCCAACTGGGAGCCGTCACCGGCCAGGCACGCGGCCTCGTTGTACTGATCCTCGATGTCGAAGATGGCGTAGCCCTGCTCGCGCGGCGCCACCCCGAACGTGGGGATGCCGCCCTCGACGCTCATGCCGAGGGTCTGGTTGCAGCCATCCGACGCGGTCCGGTTGAAGATCAGCACGGCGTCGTAACCGCCGGCTGCCTCGACGTTGGCCACCTTCTCGGAGAAGGTGCACAGGCCGCGCTCGACGACCGCGATGTCCGTGGAGGTGGCGTCTCCAGCAGGCACCGCTGGGTCACCGTTGCAGGCGCGTCCGACGAACACCGACGGACCGGTGATCGTGTCGCCGGGCTCAAGCTGCTTGGTGTCGCTGCCCTGGCTGGCGTCGAGGTCGGTGGCGTCGTCGACGTTCCTGGCCACCAGCGCGAACGGCGCAAAGTCCTCGTCGGACCCGATGACGAACGCGTTGTCCTTCGTGAACTCGGCCTGGTGGCCGTTGCCCTCGGGTGGGACCGTCAAACCACTCTCGGCGGCCTCCGGGTCGGGGTTGGTGAAGTCGGTGTCGCCGAGGTAGCGGATGTTGCGGGGGTCGGTGACATCGACCTTCACGTACCCGCCGTCCCAGTACGACAGCAGCATCACGTGACGGCCGCCGATCTTCTTGACGACCATGTCGTGCAGGAAGACCTCGTTGAGGTTCGACGGGACCGCCTGCAGGATCTGCGGGAACGTCTCGTCGAGGTCGTACTCGGCAACGAACCGCGGCTTCTTGGGGTTGGTGATGTTGACGATGTCGACGTCGTCACCCTCCTCGTTGTCCACCATCACCGCGTACGCCTTCGCGCCGACGTCCCAGGCGAACACGCTGTGCGTCTCGTTCGCGGCCTTCTTGCCCTGCCCGTTGACGGTCTCGTCACCGAAGCCCTCGAACAGCGGCTTCGGGTGCGCGGGGTTGGTCACGTTGTATGCGTTGATGCCGCCGAAGCCTGCGCGCTCCTTGCACTTCTCGTTGTTGGTCACGAGGACGTCACCGGAGAACGCTGGGGTGTCCACCTTCAGCGACTGGACACCCTCGCCGGGGTAGCTGCCCTCCTTCGACTGGATGAAGGCCACCTGCTCGGGCGCCGCCGGGTTCTTGATGTCGACCACGTAGACCCCGTTGTAACCGCAGGTCGCGCCCCAGGCTGCGAGGTAGGCGTAGTTGCCGTTGGGGGACACACCCACGTCGGCGACCTTGCCCGGCACCACGTTCTTGAGTCGCAGCTTGCTGACCAGGTCGATGTTGCCGGTCCGCGATGCAGGCAGGTGCCCGTCCGTATCACCGTGTTGTGCGAGGTGCCGTTCCTGCTCGCCCGGCGAGATGCCACCGTCGGGGAGGACTTCGTCGTGAGCCGTGGCCACCCCGGTGAGGGCGGCGACAACGGCGAGGCTGAGCGTTGCGGCGGTAGCCGCTCGCATCAGGCGTCGAGACATGGCGCTCCTGTGTGGTCAGGGTCCGGCGTACGTGCGGACCTACGCTGTCCGGTCGGGTGAGACCGGCGTGTTGCGCCGGGACGCTACGCCCTATTCCTTCGGTCCACCAGGGTTCGCAGAGAATAAGCAGATTTGTTACCTCGTCGCCTGTTTGCTGCTCCCACTGGCTGAGAGCGCTAGCCGATCACCCCCGCCGCTTGTCGCGCCGCTTGTCGCGCGCCACGTTCACGTGGCGGACCAGTGCTACATCGATTGACTAGATGTACGACTGCTCAGGGCAGCTGCAGCGTCTGACCCACGTAGATCAGGTTGGGGTTGCTGACCGAGCCGCTGTTGGCCGCGTACAGAGCCTCGTAGCCACC
>JACCYS010000212.1 GCA_013696365.1 Nocardioidaceae bacterium | reverse complement strand
TAACGAACCCTCCTGCGGCGGTCAGTGGGACTCGCATCCTGCCACGCTGATCGGTCTGTCCCCAGACCCACCGCAGACCCAGTGGGACGGATGATCCGTAACTGGTAATCCCTCATCGTCGTCATCGCAGTTGTGCAAACTGTGGACGAGCTGTCTTAGCCCAGGTCAGAGGCAAAATGTGGCGGTGGACACGCTGTGGATATGGGGGCTCGTTGACGGGCTTCGAGGTGGACGGCGGGGCATCGCTGGGCAGATACCCACTGATCTGCACAGGGATGGTCGGCATTCTCAGCGGTCGTGCACAGCCGGATCCCCAGGGTGTGCCGACCCGGCGACCGCGTGCTCTCACGCCTGTGCCTGTTGCTTGATGCGGTTGGTTAGTTCGGCGACCTGGTTGTAGATCGAGCGCCGTTCGCCCAAAAGCTTGCGCACTTTGCGGTCGGCGTGCATGACCGTGGTGTGGTCCCGGCCCCCGAACTGCTGGCCGATCTTCGGCAACGACAGGTCCGTCAGCTCGCGGCAGAGATACATCGCGATCTGCCGGGCGGTGACCAGTACGCGGCTTCGGCTGGACCCGCACAGGGCGTCGATGCTCAGGCTGAAATAAGACGCTGTCTGGGCGATGATCTGGGCCGCGCTTATCTCGGGCTCGCCGCCCTCCGGGATGAGGTCCTTGAGCACGATCTCGGCCAGCGCCAGGTCGACCGGCTGCCTGTTCAGACTGGCGAAAGCGGTGGCGCGGATCAACGCGCCCTCAAGCTCGCGAATGTTCGTGTGGATCTTGCTTGCGATGAACTCCAGCACGTCCGGTGGCGCCGTCAGCCGCTCGAGTGCCGCCTTCTTGCGCAAGATCGCGATCCGGGTCTCCAAGTCGGGCGGCTGGACGTCGGTGATCAGCCCCCACTCGAAGCGGTTGCGCAGCCGGTCCTCCAGCGCCTCGAAGCGCTTGGGTGGCCGGTCGGAGGTGATGACGATTTGCTTGTTTGCGTTGTGCAGAGTGTTGAAGGTGTGGAAAAACTCCTCCTGGGTCTGGATCTTGCCTTCCAGGAACTGGATGTCGTCGATCAGCAACACATCGACCTCGCGATAGCGCCGCTGGAACGCAGCGGTGCGGTCGTCCCGGATTGCGTTGATGAAGTCGTTGGTGAACTCTTCCGAGCTGACGTAGCGCACGCGGGCGCCGGAGTAGAGGCTGCGGACGTAGTGCCCGATCGCATGCAGCAGGTGGGTCTTGCCCAGCCCCGACTCGCCGTAGACGAGCAGGGGGTTGTATGCCTTGCCAGGGGCTTCGGCACATGCGTTCGCCGCAGCATGTGCGAATCGGTTCGACGAACCGATGACGAAACTGTCGAAGACGTACTTGGGGTTGAGCCGAGATTCCATCGCGGCGGCTGTCTGCGTGAGTGGGCCTGGACTCTGCGGGCTACGCGTATCGAAGTCACCGAAGCGCTCCTGGGTGGCATCTGTCGACATGTCGCCAGATTGCTGTAGCGACTTGTCGAGTTCCCCACTCGTGGAGCGCCACTCCTGCGTCGCTAACTCGTCATCCACAGTGACCGCCAGGCGCACCTCATGGCCCAGCACGCGAGCCAGGATCTGCTCAACCTCTGGTCGCAGCCGGCTCTCGAGCTGGGTGCGAGTGAAGTTGTCACCGACGGTGACGATCAGGGTCGAGCCATGCATAGTCAGAGGTCGAGAGGCCCGCAACCATGCCCGCTGACTAGGCGCGAGGTCGGAGATCGTCCGTTGCCACGCCCGTATGAGCGCAGGATCGCCGGAGGAGGCGTTCCGCCCCGGCTCATCCTCACGCCCGATCTCGTCGGTCATCTACCCTCCTGGTGAGTGGTCCATGGTGACTTCATCCACACGCTTGTCCACAACCTGTGACCTGTGCTCAGAGTGCCGACAGGATCACATAAGGTGACAATTTAGGTTGAACGACGACCATCTGGGTGGGGTGACCGTAACAACGTCGGGACGGCACCAGCAAGCAGTTGTCCACAGCCGGCCGACTCGAGCAGGCGCAGGGCTGGCTCTCAAGTGGCCTGGTCGTTTGACCCTCTCGGACCCCCTCGCGTACCGTGGTGCGGTCCGGCCACCGGCACCGGCTGGTGCGCCCGTAAACAACGAGTTGCACGTCACTGTTGGTCGTCGAGCCGTCCTCGACCTTTTGAGCCTGAGATCCCGGAGCGAACCCGTGAGTAAGCGCACCTTCCAGCCGAACAATCGCCGTCGGCACAAGACCCACGGATTCCGCCTGCGGATGCGTACCCGTGCTGGGCGCTCCATCCTGGGCAACCGTCGGCGTAAGGGCCGCGAGCGGCTTGCCGCCTGAGCGATCTCCATCATCACCTCTGCGACGAGCCAACCTCACACGGAGAACCGACCCGTGCTGCCCTCTCCTCACCGTCTGCGCCTGAGACGTGACTTTGGGGTGGCGACACGGCGTGGGCGACGGGCCGGCAGCAGCACGGTCGTCGTGCACTTGGCGCGAGCGCACGACACCTCGACTTCCTCCGATGCAGAATCCCCGGGTGCGCCTGCACGAGTGGGCTTTGTCGTCAGCCGAGCTTGCGGACCTGCAGTCACTCGCAACCGGGTGCGCCGCCGACTGCGGCATCTGATGCTGTGTCGCCTGACCGACCTACCCGACGGCGGTCTGTTGGTGGTGCGTGCATTGCCGGCTGCAGCCGCTGCCAACACCACGCGATTGGATGCCGATCTGGCCCGATGCCTTGACCGGCTTGCGGCAGCGAGCGACGCGGCAGGCTCATGACCCGGGCATTGACGGCTCTGCTGAGGTCGTATCGAGCCGTGATCAGCCCGCTGTACGGGCAGGTGTGTCGCTATTACCCGTCCTGTTCGGCGTACGCCTTGGAAGCGGTGAAGACCCACGGGGCCACGCGAGGTAGTTCGCTGGCGCTGCGACGACTGGGTCGCTGCCACCCCTGGGCAGCCGGCGGTGTGGATCCCGTTCCACCCGGCCCGCACCACCAGATCGGCGGTGCGGCCCAATGACTGACCTGTTCAACACCATCATGTTCCCGCTGTACTGGGTGGTGTCGTGGGTGCTGATGGCGTGGCACTCGCTGTTCAGCCAGGTGCTTCCCGAGGAGTCGGGGTGGACCTGGGCGCTGTCGATCATTGGACTGACCCTGGTCGTTCGGGCCGCGCTGATCCCACTCTTCGTCAAACAGATCAAATCCAGCCGCAACATGCAGATGCTGCAGCCGAAGGTCAAGGAGCTGCAGAAGAAGTACGGTCACGACCGTGAGCGTCTCGCCCAAGAGACAATGGCGCTCTACAAGGACGCAGGCACCAACCCGTTCGCCTCCTGCCTGCCCATCTTGATGCAGGCGCCGATCTTCGTTGCGCTCTTCCGGGTGCTCAACAAAGCCACTCAGGAGGTCGGGCTCGGGGTCCTGACCGATGCCGACGCCGTGCAGCTGGACCGGGCCGCGTTGCTCGGCGTCGAGATCTCCAACACGTTCATCACCGCCGGTGGCAACTGGGCCATCTACGTGTTGTGCGGCGTCCTGGTGTTGTTGATGACCGCCACGACGTTCACCACACAGCGCCAGCTGATGCGCAAGAACATGCCCGCAAGCGCGCTCACCGGTCCCTACGCCCAGCAGCAAAAGATGCTGCTCTACATTCTGCCGGTGGCGTTTGGTTTTGGCGGCATCTTCTTCCCCGTGGGCGTTCTGCTGTACTGGTCGACCTCGAACCTGTGGACGATGGGGCAGCAGTTCTACGTGATCCGAAACAACCCCTCCCCCGGGACGCCAGCTTTCGATGCCAAGGTGGCCCGGGACGTCAAGAAGGGCAAGATCAGCCCCGAGGTGGCGGTGCAGACCGCGGCGCCCGCGGTGGTCACTGCACCCAAGAGGCAGCAGCCCAAAAAATCCAGTCGCAGTCAGCGCCGGCGGCGCTGACCGCCGGCCACCGCCCACAGGAGAACCGATGACCGATCAAATTCCCGCCGCTGCACGCCCTGCTGAGCTGATCCAACGGCTTGAGAGCGAAGGCGACGCTGCCGCTGACTTCCTCGAGGAGTTGCTCGACATCGTCGACCTCGACGGTGACATCGACCTGGATATCGAGGGAGACAGAGCGACTGTCTCCGTGGTCGGGGGGGACCTGCTGCAACTCGTGGGCGACGGCGGGCGAGTGCTCGACGCTTTGCAGGAGTTGACTCGGCTCGCGGTGCTGCAAGAGACCGGTGAGCGCAGCCGGTTGATGCTCGACGTTGCCGGTCACCGAGCGCAGCGACGCACCGAGCTGGCGAAGCAGGCCGGCGAAGCGGTCGAGCGCGTTCGGGTCAGCGGGGAGCCGGTGCGGATGAGCCCCATGAATCCGTTCGAGCGCAAGGTCGTGCATGACACCGTCGCAGCGGCCTCGTTGCGCAGCGAGTCCGAGGGCGCGGAGCCGCAGCGTCGGGTGGTCGTCCTGCCGGGCACCTGACACGCAGCTATCGTCCGGTTCCACGTGAAACATGCTGCATCGACGCCACCCGCTTCAGCACGAACCCTCTTAGGTGAACGTGCAGACGATCTAGGTCCATATGCGGCGTGGCTGGCCACCGCCGCGATTGACCGTGGGCTGCTCGGGCCGCGAGAGGGCGCGCGCCTGTGGGAGCGGCACCTACTGAACTGCGCTGCGATGGCCTCCTCCCTGCCTCGCGACGCGC
>JACCYS010000187.1 GCA_013696365.1 Nocardioidaceae bacterium | reverse complement strand
GGGTCAGGTGATGCGCTGGATGACTACCGGGGACTGCTGGTCGACAGCGCCACCCGGCTCGACCGACCAGCCGCCGTCGAGGGCCGTCAGCGCCCGGTCGAAGCGCTCCGGCTCGTCGGTGTGCATCGTGAGCAACGGCTGACCGGCCCGTACGGCCTCGCCCTGCTTGGCGTGCAGCTCGACGCCGGCGCCGGCCTGCACCGGGTCGCCCTGCCGAGCCCGACCGGCACCAAGGCGCCAGGCGGCCACGCCCACCGACAGCGCATCCAGCCGGGTCAACACCCCCTCACTGTCGGCGACCACCGACTGGGTCTCGCGGGCAATGGGCAACGAGGCGTCGGGGTCGCCGCCCTGAGCGGTGATCATCGCCCGCCAGACATCCATCGCGGACCCGTCGGCCAGCCGCTCGGCCGGGTCCACCCCATGCACCCCCGCACCGGCAAGCATCTCGCGGGCCAGTGCCAGCGTCAGCTCGACCACATCGGCCGGCCCACCGCCGGCGAGCACCTCGACCGCCTCGCGCACCTCCAGCGCATTGCCGGCCGTACGCCCCAGCGGGGTCGACATGTCGGTGAGCAATGCGACCGTGTGCACGCCCGCGTCGGTGCCGAGCGCGACCATCGTCTCGGCCAGCTCGCGGGCCGAGTCGACGTCCTTCATGAACGCGCCGGAGCCCACCTTGACGTCGAGCACCAGCGCACGGGTGCCCTCGGCGATCTTCTTGCTCATAATCGAGCTGGCGATCAGCGGGATCGACTCGACGGTGCCGGTGACGTCACGCAGGGCGTAGAGCTTCTTGTCCGCCGGCGCCAGCCCGGCCCCGGCGGCGCAGATGACGGCGCCGACGTCCTCGAGCTGGGCCATCAGCTCCGCGTTGGTGAGCGACGCCCGCCAGCCCGCAATGGACTCCAGCTTGTCCAGCGTGCCGCCGGTGTGGCCGAGCCCGCGGCCGGACAGCTGTGGCACCGCGACGCCGCAGGCGGCCACCAGCGGCGCGAGCGGCAGGGTGATCTTGTCGCCGACCCCGCCAGTGGAGTGCTTGTCGGCCGTTGGCCGGGACAGCTCAGCAAAGCTCATTTGCTCGCCGGAGGCGATCATCGCGGCAGTCCAGTGGGCCACCTCGGCAGGGACCATCCCGTTCAGCACGATGGCCATCGCCAGCGCCGCCATCTGCTCGTCCGCCACCACGCCCCGGGTGTAGGCGTCGACGACCCAGTCGATCTGGGCATCGCCCAGGACACCACCATCGCGCTTGATGCTGATGACGTCGACGGCGTCGTACGGCGCGCTCATCGCGGCCCCTCCAGCGAGACGTCGACGCGGGCGTAGCCGCGCAGCACGAACGTCGGCCGCCGCACCGGCTCGCCGGCCAGCACCAGCGACGGCCACCGCGCCAGCAACGCCGCCAGCGCGATCGCCAGCTCCATCCTTGCCAGCGGGGCGCCGAGACAGAAGTGCACTCCCATGCCGAAGCCGAGGTGCGGGTTGGGATCGCGCCCGACGTCGAACCGGTGCGCATTGGCGAAGACGTTGTCGTCCCGGTTGGCAGATCCGAGCAGCACCGCAACCTGGGCGCCGCGGCGCACCGGCACCCCGCCCACCTCGACGTCGTCGGTGGCGGTGCGCTCGAACAGCTGCAGCGGCGCATCGTGGCGCAGCAGCTCCGCTACCGCGGCGGCCACCGGAACCGCACCGGAGGTCACCCGCGCCAGCTGCTCGGGGTGTCGCAGCAGGTCGACCAGGCCGTTGCCGAACGCGTTCACCGACGCCTCGTGCCCGGCGTTCAGCAGCAGCACGACCGTGGCCACCAGCTCTTCGCCGCTCAGCTGGCTGCCGTCGTCGCTCCCCCGGACCAGATCGGTCAGCAGGTCGTCGCTCGGTCGCTGGCGCCGCTCGGCGACCAGATCGCGCACGTAGGTGGCGAAATCGGTGCTGGCAGCGATCGCCGCGGCCTCGACCAGCGGCGTGCGCCCCACCTCGTACATCCGGACGATGGCCTGCGACCAGTCGCGCAGCGGCGCTCGGTCGGCGGCGGGAATGCCCAGCAGGTCGGCGATCACCGCGACCGGCAGCGGCTCGGCATAGCCGGCGACGACGTCCACCGGACCGCCACTGGTCGCGTTGGCGATGTCGTCGAGCAACTCGTCGGCGAGGGCTTCGATCCGCGGCCGCATCCGCTCCACATGCCCGCGGGCGAACGCACCGGCGACCAGCCGGCGCAGCCTGGTGTGCGCCGGCGGCTCGTGCTCCATCATCTGGTTACGGTGCAGCGTGTTGAACGGCCCGTACGTCTGCTCCGGCTCCAGGTCGCGCCAGATCCGACCAAGGCTGCGGTGCCGCAACGCAGCGCCGACCGCGGCGTGCCGGGTGACGAGCAACAGGTCGGTCGGCTCGTGCCGCACCACCGGCCCGAGCTTCCGCAACCGGGACAACTCTGGATAGGGGTCGTTCACAAAGTCGGCGCCGGCCAGGTCAAGGGCGGTGGCAGGCAGGGCCGGGGCGTGCATCAACGGCTCTTGAGGTCGTCGGCGCCGAACGCGTCGGGCAGCACCTGGCTCATCGGCTGCGGTCCGGTCGGGGTGTCCACAAGGCACTGCGCGCCACCGTGCTCCCAGAGCAGCTGGCGGCACCGCCCGCAGGGCATCAGCGGCGCACCGCGCCGGTCGACGCAGGCAACCGCGACCAGTCGCCCGCCCCCACCGGCTTGCAGCGCGGACACCAGCCCGCACTCGGCGCAGAGCCCGACGCCGTACGAGGCGTTCTCCACGTTGCAGCCGACGACGACCCGGCCGTCGTCGGCCAGCCCGGCGACCCCGACCGGGAAGTTGGAGTACGGCGCGTAGGCATTCCGCATCGCCTCGGTGGCTCGCGCGCGCAGTGCCGACCAGTCGACGTCGCTCACCCGGCCTCCCCGCGTCGATAGCGCTGCCCGTCTGCCGCCGGCATCCGCAGCCGTTGGCTGAACAGCGCCAGCACCAGCAGGGTCGCCACGAACGGCGTCATCTGGGTGAAGTCGCTGGGGATGGTGTCGGCGGCCAGGAACCAGAACAGCACCACTCCGCCGGCCACGGCGAACCCGATGGCGTGCGCGGCGCGGGCCCGACGCAGCTGCCACAACGCAAACACCAGCAAACCGGCGGCGACCACGAGCAGCAGTGCGTGCACCGACTCACCGCCGCTGCGCAGCCGGGCCGCGTCGGTGTAGCCGAACAACAGCGACCCGGTCAGCAGCCCGCCGGGACGCCAGTTGCCGAAGATCATCGCCGCCAGACCGATGTAGCCGCGACCGCCGGTCTGACCGTTGGCATACCCCGATGAGGCCACCACCGCCAGGTAGCAGCCGGCGAAGCCGGCCAGCGCACCGGACGCCGTCACCGCGATCATCTTGTAGCGGTAGACGTTGACCCCGAGCGTCTCCGCCGCCGTCGGCGACTCGCCACACGAGCGCAGTCGCAGTCCGAACGGGGTGTGCCACAGCACCCAGTACGTGCCCGCGAACGCGGCGAGCGCGAGCAGCGTGAACGCGGACATATCGGTGGTGAGCGCCGCGACCACCGACGCCGCGTCCGAGACCACGAACCAGTCCTTGGTGGCCAGGTCGGATGCCGCGCCGGACAGGATTGGCACGTCGAAGCTCGGTGCGTTCGGCAGGGCCGGCGACTGGGTCGGTCCACCCCCGGGCAGCCCGGAGAAGAACACCTCCGCGAGGAAGGCGGCAGCACCGGCGGCGATGATGTTGATCGCCACGCCAGACACGATGTGGTCGACACCGAAGACCACGGTGGCGGTGCCGTGCAGCAGGCCGCCGATGGCACCGAAGGCCATCGCGCCCAGCAGCCCTGCCCAGACTCCGAAGTGGAATGTGTAGTAGCCGGCGCCGAGGGTGCCGAGGATCATCATGCCCTCGAGTCCGATGTTGACCACCCCCGCGCGCTCCGACCACAGCCCGCCGAGACCGGCCAGCGCGATCGGGATCGCGAGCGTCAGCGCCGCCCCCAAGGTGCCCGGCGAGTCGATGTCGTCGGCACCGGACAGCACCCGCGCGGACGCCAGCGCCAGCAGCCCGAGCAGCAGCCACACCCACAGCATCGACCGAGGCGAAGAGCGGCGCGGCGCGGCGCCGACCGGCTGCGGTGGCCCGGCGGCACCCGGCGCGCTGGCGCCCGCGACGGTGCTCACGTGCCCACCTCGGACCCGGCGGCCGGCTCCCGCTCGAGCGCCCGGGCGACCTCGGTCTGCTCGATGCGCAACTGGTATCGGCGGACAACCTCATAGGCGATGACGACCGAGAGCACCACGACTCCCTGGGTCACCGCGACGATCTCGGGCGAGATGCCGGCGATGATGCCGAGGGCGTTGGACTGCACGGATAGGAAAGCGAAGATGAGCGCACCCAGCGCGATGCCGGCGGGGTGGTTGCGGCCTACCAGTGCGACCGCGATGCCGGTGAAGCCGAGACCGACCTGGATGGTCGAGCCATACGCGTGGGAGTCGCCGAACAGGTCCGGCATGCCGATCAGGCCGGCGACCGCGCCGGACAGCAGCAGGGCGGCGACGGTCATCCGCTTGACGTTGACACCGCTGGCTACGGCGGCGGTCTCCGAGGCGCCGGTGGCACGCAGGTCGAAACCGAAGCGGGTGCGGTTGAGCACGACCGCATAGCCAACCCCGGCGACCAGCGCCAAAAGCGCCAGCCCGTAGACCAGGCTGGGCTCGCCGGGGATCAGCGGGATACCCGGCACCCAGGCGCTCTCGGGGATCGTCGTGGTGCGCCGGATCTGCCCCTGCTGCTCCCCCAGCTCGCGCAGCAGGAAGGCCACCAGCCCGCCGGCGATGGCATTGAGCATGATCGTGGAGATGACCTCGCTGACGCCGCGGGTGACCCGCAGGACGGCGGCAATGCCGGCCCAGGCGGCACCCGCCGCCATCGCCACGCCGATGGCGACGAGAGTGTTCAGCACCCCGGGCAGCAACGCCAGCCCTGCGAAGTACGCCCCGGTAAAGGTGGCGACGCGGTACTGACCCTCCACGCCGATGTTGAACAGGTTCATCCGAAAACCGATGGCGGCGGCCAACCCGGACAGGTAGAGCACGCTGGCGTTGTTGACGATCGTCACCATCAGCCGCGAGCTGGGAACCGAGAGGACCACCGCCCAGAACTCACCCACCGACTCCCCGACACCCAGCAGCACGAGGCTGGTGACAAGTGCGGCTGCGACGACCGCGATCAGCGGGGCGATCAGGGTCAGCCCCAGCCGGCGTGCCCGGCTCATGGCTGGGCCTGCGGCTGCGTCCCGGCGCCGGTCATCGCTGCGCCGAGCTCTTGTGGCGTGACGGTCTGGGGGTCGAACTCGTCGGTCAACCGCCCGCGCAGCACCGCCCGGATGGTGTCGGACAGGCCGATCACCTCGTCGAGGTCGGCCGAGACCAGCAGCACCGCGAGACCCTGCCGGCGGGCCGCCCGGATCTGGTCCCAGATGGCGGCCTGGGCGCCGACGTCGACCCCCCGGGTCGGGTGCGCTGCGACCAGCAGCACCGGGTCGCCGCTCATCTCCCGTCCGACGATGAACTTCTGCTGGTTGCCGCCCGACAGCGCCCCCGCGTTGGCGTCCACCCCGGGGGTGCGCACGTCGTAGGACTCAACGATGCGCTGGGAGTCCTCGGCCGCACCTGGGCGGTTGATCCACACCCCGCGGGTGCTCGGCGGTCTCGTCTGGTGGCCGAGGATCCGATTTTCCCACAGCGGCGCCCCCAACAACAGGCCGTGCCGGTGCCGGTCCTCGGGGATGTAGCCGATGCCTGCGGCCCGACGGCGGCGGGTGTCCCAGCCGGTGACGTCGTCGCCCCCCAGGGCGACCGACCCCGCCGCGGCCGGGCGCATGCCGATCACAGCCTCGACTAGCTCGGTCTGCCCATTGCCCTCGACCCCGGCGATGCCGAGCACCTCGCCGGCGTGAATGCGCAGCGACACCTCATGCAGCAGGCTGCGGCCGGCCGCGTCGTCGACCCGCAGCCCGGCGACGTCGAGCACCACCTGGTCGGTG
>JACCYS010000184.1 GCA_013696365.1 Nocardioidaceae bacterium | reverse complement strand
CTACGGGGTGCCGCCGGGTGAGCTGCGGCGCCGGCGCGGCGGCGCGGGGCCGGGGAGGCAGCCGGGCCACATCGAGCTGCGGTTGGCCTGCCGCCCGCCGTTCGACGGCCGAGCGCTGGTGCACTTCTTGCGGCTCCACGCCGTCACCGGCGTTGAGGACGCTGGGGGCAGTCGCAGCGTCGGCACGTACCGGCGCACGCTCCGACTGCCGCACAGCACCGGCATCGTCACGCTGCGGCCCGAGCGTGACGGTGCGGCGGCGGTCAGGTGCGGGCTGTCGCTGAGCGACGTACGTGACGTGGGTGCAGCCGTCGAACGCTGCCGTCGGATCGCGGATCTGGACGCCGACCCGGTCGCGGTGCATGAGGTGCTGTCCCGCGACCCTGACTTGGCGGGCGACCTGCGACGACACCCTGGGCTGCGCGTGCCGGGGCACCCCGACGGCTTTGAGCTTGCGGCTCGCGCGGTGCTGGGGCAGCAGGTGAGCATGGCGTCGGCCCGCGCGCTTACCGCCCGGCTGGTCCGGGAGCTCGGCGACCCGCTGCCCTCGTCCGACGGCGACCTGACCCACCTGTTCCCGACTGCGGGGCAGATTGCTGCCGCCGGCCCCGACCGCATTGCGGGCCCGCGGGCGCGGGCCCGCACGCTGGTCGCTCTGGCCGAGGCTGCTGCGGCCGGCACCGTCGCGCTCGACCGCAGCGCGGACCGGGCCGATGTCGAGGCTGCGCTGATCGCGCTGCCGGGCATCGGCCCGTGGACGGCCGGGTATATCGCGATGCGGGCACTCGCTGACCCCGACGTGGTGCTGGTCGGCGATGTCGGCCTGCACGCCGCGCTCGACCTGCGCGGCCCCGCCGCCCGCGAGGCGCTGGGTCGGCGGGCGTCGGGCTGGCGGCCCTGGGGGTCGTACGCCGCACTGCACCTGTGGCACCGCGTGCTGGATCAACGCTGGCCGGACGAGATGGACACCAACCAGAGCGAGGGAGTCGCTGCATGACCACGTATTGGACGACGATGGACTCGCCGATCGACGAGCTAATGCTGGTCGCCGACGACGACGGGCTCACCCACGTTGCGTTCACGCCCTTCGTCCCGCCGTCGGGGGAGCGCGCTGACCAGCACCCGGTGCTGGCCGCGGCCCGACACCAGCTCGGTGAGTTCTTTGCCGGTGAGCGGCGCGACTTCGACCTGCCCCTGGCCGCCAGCGGCACCCAGTTCCGCCGGCTCGTGTGGGACCAGCTGCGGACGATCCCGTACGGCACCACGACAACGTACGGTGCGATCGCCCGCACGCTCGGGCTCACCGGTCACGGTGCCCGTGCGGTCGGCGTGGCCAACGGGGCCAACCCGATCGCGGTGGTCGTGCCGTGCCACCGGGTGGTCGGCAGCGACGGTGGGCTGACTGGCTACACCGGCGGGCTGGACCGCAAACGGACATTGCTGGCGCTGGAGAACAGCGCACTGTGCTGAGCCGAGGCTGGTGGCGGCCCCGGTGCCGGCTGTCCCTCGAAGCCACGCGCCACGTAAACATGGCGTCGTGACCCTTTGCGGGGCACGCGCGCCACGTAAGGGGTCGCCCCGCCACGTAAACGTGGCGTCCGGCGACGAGAATGTGTGGCGATCGCCCACCAGACCAGTGCCCGGCATCGGCCCGCGGTGCCCGTGATTGTGGACAGCGCCACCAGGGCCGGCGCGGCGCTCAGCACCCGCACCGAGACCTGACTGCGCGTTTACCTGGCCGCGGCCCCCACCTGGCCACCATCCGCGCGTTTCGTCGGATACGGAATGCGCGGATCGCGGGCGGGCCGGATCGTGGGCAGGGGTTACGGGCGGGTCTCTCCCTGGGGAGGGCAGTTAATCGGCGCCGCGGCGCAGGCTCTGCGACAACCGCTCGGCGGCAGCCATGACGGCGGGAGCATGCTGGCGCGCGGGCTGCCTGCTCAGGCGCTCCACCGGACCGGACACCGATACGGCGGCAACCACCTTGCCCGATGCCGCGCGCACGGGCGCCGAGACCGACGCGACCCCGTCCTCGCGTTCGCCGACGCTCTGCGCCC
>JACCYS010000177.1 GCA_013696365.1 Nocardioidaceae bacterium | reverse complement strand
CGGACCGCGTTGCTGAGCGCCTCCTGGGTGACCCGGTACGCCGCGACCTCGACCGCGGCGGGGATATCGGGCAGGTCGGCCGGCATGGTCACCTCCACGGTGAGGTCCGAGCCCTGCCTGATCCGTTCGGCCAGGGACACAAGCGCACCGTCGAGCCCGAGCGCGTCGAGTGCGGGCGGGCGCAGCCCCTCCACGATCCTGCGCACGTCGAGGACGGTCGAGGCGACACCGCTGCGCAGCTCGAGCAGCTGGTCCTCGGTGTCGCTGCCGGCGGCGGTCAGGTTGCACACCGTGTCCACCTGCAGGGTGAGCCCTGCCAGCGCGGGGCCGAGCACATCGTGCAGGTCGCGACGCAGCCGGCGGCGCTCCTCCTCCCGGGCGACGACGAGGCGCTCCTGGGCTGGCGGAGGTCCTCGACCAGGCCAGCCGAGTGCACGACACCGCCGAGGTGCCCGGCCAGGTCCGCCATCAACCTGCGGTCCGCGTCGCGCGTGGATGCAACGTCGCCGCGATCTCGGCGTTGGTCAGCGTCTGTCCGACCAGCCGGAGCACCTGCTTTTCTCGCTCGGTGAGCGGCGCCAGCCGCTCTTCGGCGACCCGGCTCGGCAGCGGCCGGCTGGTGAACCGTTCCAGTAGCCGGCGGGTGAGCTGTGGCGCCAGCAGCGAGTCGCCGGCCGCGACGACGCGCACCGCCGCGGTCAGCTGCTCGGGCGGCGAGCTCTTGAGCAGGAAACCGCTCGCACCGGCCCGGATGGCGTCGTACAGGTGCTCGTCACGGTCGAACGTCGTGAGCATCAGCACCCGAGTCGTTGCCCCGCACCGGTCGACGATGGTGCGGGTGGCGTCGATGCCGTCCAGGTCGACCATTCGCAGGTCCATCACGACGACCTGCGGGCGCAGCCGGGGCACCAGCTCGACCGCAGCGCGCCCGCCGTCGGCCTCGCCGACGACCTCGATGTCGGTGGCCGTGTCGAGAATGAGCCGGATGCCGTGCCGGACGAGTTCCTCGTCGTCCACGACCACGACGCCGATCACGGGCGCCCCACGGTGCCCTGCCGTGCAGCCTGGGCGGGGATCTCGGCGACAAGTCGCCAGCCTGCTCCATCCGGGCCTGCGCGAAGGCTTCCCCCCGTGCGACGCGACCCGCTCACGCAGCCCGGTCAGTCCGGCACCGCTGGACGGCAGGTCGGCCGAACTCGAACGGTTGCCACCGGGGTCGACCACCTCCACCCGCAGTCCCGCTGCATTGTCGGCCACGACCACGTCGGCGCGAGTGGCGCCCGCGTGCTTGACCACGTTGGTGAGCCCCTCCTGGACGACCCGGTAGGCGCACCGGCTGACCTCGGGGGCCAGCTCGGGGGTTTCAGCAGTGGTGCGCAAGGTGACGTCGAGGCCGGAGCCGGCCAGCCCCTCGACCAGCCCGGGCAGGTCCGCCAGGCCGGGCGGCGGGGTCGTCGACTCCTCGGCCCCCAGCAGGCCGAGCATCCGGTGCAGGTCGTCCAGGGCCCGCCTGCCGGCCGTCTCGACGGCCAGCAGCGGGTCACGCGCGCGCTGCGGGTTGCTGTCGAGCACCGCTCGGGCCGCACCGGCCTGCAGCACCATCAGGCTCACGCCGTGAGCCACAACGTCGTGCAGCTCGCGGGCGATGCGTGTCCGCTCGGCCACCAGCGCAGCGTCCCGGTCACGCTCCTGGCTGGCAGCCAATTGAGCATGCGCTGTCGCCAGGGCCGTCTCCCGCTGCCGGTGGTGGCGAACCAGCCGGCCGAGTGCCCAGGCGCCGACGAATACCGCCAGGTTGCCGACCAAGTCGGCGGGGGCACGTGCCGCCGGCTCGGTGACCGGGTAGACCGTCAGAGCGGCCAGCATCACGATGAGCGCGGCGACGCCTTGCCGGGCCGCCCCGTGGGCGCCGCCGGAGTAAACCACGACAAGCAGGGCGAGGAAACCCAACACCACCGGTGCCGGCCCCAGCATCTCCTGCACGACGAGCCCGGTGCCGCAGGCGGTCGCGGCCAGGATCACGGTCCGGCGGCGCAGGGCAACCGCCCCGGTCATGACGAGGAAGGCGAGCAGCTCACCCCACCAGGGACCTCGACCTGCTCGCGCCCGACGATCAGCTCGCCGACGGCCGCCGCGGCCAATGCGGCCGCGAGCACGGCATCCCACCTCATCGGTCCAGCGTGGCACGTGGAGCCAACCGCCCACGCCTGACTGGGGTCGTACCGGCGTGTACCTGCAGTCGCACGAGATCGAGCCTGCGGTGCGACGCGCCAGGCTGCTGTGGTCCATAACGTCGTCGGCGTCCTGCTCGTCTGTCGAAAGGAAGTCGCCATGTCGATCTCAGCAGCCCTGATGCTGTTCGCGCTACTCCCCCTGCCGCTGCTGCTCGGGGCCGTGCTCGGGTGGGCCGGGCGCGCCTGGTGGTGGGCCGCGGCCGCCGGCGTCGTGCTGTTCAACGTCGCCGCCATCGCCGCACCCATCGAGGACGGTCAGCCGCGGGTCGCCCTTGACGACGTCGTGTTCCTGCTGACCTGCTCGGTCATCATCGTCGGGATCGCCCTGCTGGGCGCCTGGGCGGGGCGCTGGTCTGGACGTGTCGCCCGCCGGCGGCGCGCGGCCAGCGTCACTTCCGGCTGACCCGTCGCGGTCACACGTCGACCGTGCCGCCGCAGCGCCAGTAGAAGCCATCACGGCGGTCGAGGAACCCCTCGTCCACGAGGTGCCGACGCACGGCGGCGTGGTCGTCGTGGCAGCTGCGGACGATCCCGTTCACCTCGGACTCGGTGTAGACCTCACCCGGCTCGAACCGCTGCGCGAGCCGGTCCAACAGCACGAGTCGCTTTGACCGCTTCGCCGGGATTCGTGCCCAGCGGCCGTCCGCACCCACGAACACGCGCAAAACCGCCTCATGTTTCCCATCTGTCACAGATTTTTGCCTTTCACTCGCGCCATGGCGGTCATCGCTGACTGTGATGTAGCGTGCACTTTGGGTAGCGACTACCGGACGGGAGTACGACGAGGCCATCCGGCTCGCCACGGTAGCCCGTGACACCGCAGCCGGTGCCGCCGAGCGCGACACCCGGCTGTTCCGCCAACACGCTGAAGCCGTGCGGGCAGGCCAGCAGAAGCGTGCGGACGCGGTGCGATCTGCTGCGGTCGGGCATGCCGAGCGACTGAAGCGGCTGACCATGCGTGAAGCCGCTGCCTGGCGCGAGGCAACACGACAACGCACAGACAGGCTGCCGCTGCTACGAGGCGGTCCTGCGCACAGCTGCCCAGCAGCAGCACAGCGTCATGCAGGCGACCGAGGCCGAAGCCCTGCGGGTGAACGAGGAGACCCACCAGAAGGCCATCTCCGCGGCCGCGGCGGCGCACTCCGAGGCACTGCAGGCTGCGGCGGCCGCCGAGGCTGCCGCAATGAGCCGGCTGGAGCGCATCCGCGAATCGGCAGTCGGCCAGGCCGAGATGACCTTCAAGGCGGCCGTGGCCCGCGCCGAGGCCGAGCGCGAGGCAGCCGGCGAGTACGAGAAGACGACCCGCGCC
>JACCYS010000171.1 GCA_013696365.1 Nocardioidaceae bacterium | reverse complement strand
GGTGGGACGCCGACGCCGTGATCGTGCGCGTCGTTCTGAAGACGGCACCGTTGGAGCAGTGGAACGTCGCGCGTGAGTTGCGGGAACGCATCAAGGACCGCTTCGACGAGCTCAACATCGAGATCCCGTTCGCCCAGCGGGTGGTGTGGATGCGCCAGGGTCAGCCGTACGAGAACCAACCCGGGGACCAGCGAGCGGTCCCCACAACGGACATGGGTGACAGGGACATGGGTGACGGGGACATGGGTGACACTGCAGGTGGTCAGCAGCCCGCCACCGAGCCGGCCGACGGGTCGGAAGCTGACCATGACCGTCGACGCGACGACGACCCGACCCGGCTGCCCACCGACGAGCCCACCGAAGACCCGGCCGACGACTCATCCACGGGATCATCGGGCGACAGCGCCGACGGCGAAGACCGGTGAGCGGCGCTTGGCGGCTGACCTGCGCCGCGCCGCCTGAAAGGCAACGATGGGGTCATGACGACTGAGAGCAGACGCTGCCTGGTCACCGGCGCCACCGGCTACGTCGGTGGCCGGCTGGTGCCCGAGCTGCTCGCCGCAGGCCACCAGGTGCGGGTCATGGCCCGCGACCCCAGCCGCGTACGCGGGCAAGACTGGTCCGACGACGTCGAGGTCGCGGAGGCGGACGCGACCGACCCGGCAGCCGTCGCCAAGGCACTGCAGGACATCGACGTCGCCTACTACCTGCTGCACTCCATCGGCAGCGGCGCCGGTTTCGCCGACACCGAGGCCGGCATCGCCCACACGTTCGCGGCCGCGGCCGATGAGGCGGGTGTCCGGCGGCTGGTCTATCTCGGTGGCCTGTCGCCGGAGAACGAGCAGCTCAGCACCCACATGGCCTCACGGCGGCGGGTCGGCCAGATCCTGCTGGAGTCGCCGGTCCCGACCGTGGTCCTGCGCGCAGCGGTGGTGGTGGGTTCAGGTTCGGCGAGCTTCGAGATGCTGCGCTACCTCACCGAGCGGCTGCCTGTAATGGTCACCCCCAAGTGGGTGGACAGCAGGCTGCAGCCGATCGCCATCCGCGACGTGCTGCGCTACCTCGTGGGGGCGGCAACCATGCCTACCGAGCTGAACCGCGCCTTCGACGTCGGCGGTCCGGACGTGCTGACGTACAAGGAGATGATGCAGCGCTATGCCGCCGTCGTCGGCCTGCGCAAGCGGCGGATGCTCCGGGTGCCGGTGCTGACCCCGCGCCTGTCGAGCCACTGGGTGGGCCTCGTGACCCCGGTGCCGAGCGCGCTGGCCAAGCCGCTGGTCGAGTCGGTGAAGCACACCTCGGTGATCGGCGAGCACGACATCGCCGAGCACGTGCCCGACCCGCCGGAGGGGCTCATCGGCTTCGACCGATCCGTAGAGCTGGCCCTGACCCGCATCCAGACCATGCAGGTGCCCACCCGCTGGTCATCGGCGAGCACAGCCGGCGCGCCCAGTGACCCACTGCCCTCCGACCCCGACTGGGCCGGCGGTGACCTGTACGTAGACGAGCGCACGCGTGAGGTCAGTGCCCCACCGGAGGCGCTGTGGCGGATCGTGGAGGAGATCGGCGGCGAGAACGGCTGGTACTCGTTCCCGCTCGCCTGGCGGGTGCGCGGCCTGCTCGACCGACTCAGCGGGGGGCCGGGTCTCCGGCGCGGTCGCCGAGACCCGCGCGACCTCGTCGTCGGTGACGCGCTCGACTTCTGGCGGGTCGAGGAGGCCGACGACGGCCGGTTCCTGCGGCTGCGCGCCGAGATGCGGCTGCCGGGCCTTGCCTGGTTGGAGCTGGAGGTCGGCTCCGACGAGGGCGGCAGCACGACCTTCCACCAGCGGGCGCTGTTCCATCCCCGGGGCATCTTGGGCCATGCGTACTGGTGGTCGGTCTACCCCTTCCACGGAGTCGTGTTCGGCAGCATGCAGCGCAACGTGGCCGAGGCAGCCGAACGGCTGGCCGCCGATCCGCAAGCCGACCTGCGGCCGTGATTTGGTCGACGCCGGCGCAACCGGAGGTCCGACACGAGGCAGGATGGGGCTGTGAGTGCACCCAGCGAGCAGACGTTCTTCGAGGCGATCGGCGGAGCGGACACGATCCACCGGATCGTGCGCCGCTTCTACGCCGGCGTCGCTGACGATCCGGTGCTGCGCCCGCTGTATCCCGACGCGGACCTGGGGCCGGCCGAGCGGCGGTTCGCGATGTTCCTGGTGCAGTACTGGGGTGGGCCAACTGACTACTCAGATGAGCGTGGGCATCCCCGGCTACGGATGCGACACGCACCGTTCGCAGTGACCCATCAGGCCCGTGAGCACTGGCTGCGGCACTTCCGGGCAGGTCTGGACGAGGTCAAACTCGCCCCCGAGCTGGACGCCGAGTTTTGGGCCTATGTCGAGCGAGCGTCGCTGTTCCTGGTCAACACCCTCGACCCGGTGATCGAACCCGATGCGCCGACCGGCTTCCATCTGTGAGCGGGGTGTTCACTCCTGCAGCATGGCCAAAACGGTCTTCTCCTGCTGGGTGACCCGGCGGGGACGGCCGTCGCCTAGCGTGATCGGCACCAGCACGGTGGCGGCGCGGGCATAGACGGTGCGGCTGCCGCCGGGGTGCTCGTCGAGCACCTCGTACTCCACGGTGAACGCAGCTGCCCCTACCCGGGATACCCACATCTCGATGCGCACGGGCTCGGGGCGAAACACCAGCGGACGCAGATAGTCGATCTCTGCACGGGCGACCACGACCCCCTCTGCCAGCTTGTCGGTGCCGCGCTGCGGTGCATGGGTGAAGAACATGTCGACCCGGGCCTCCTGCAGATACTCCAGCCAGGTGACGTTGTTCACATGCCCGTATGCGTCCATGTCTGCCCAGCGCGGTTTGAGCTCAACTACGTGCCTGACCATCCCGCCATCCTGCCGGTCGCCGGGTCGACTAGGTAACGTGGGCGCGGCCCACTTGCCCAGCACGCCGAGGAGTTGTCATGCCCGAAGCAGTCATCGTCGCGACCGCGCGGTCCCCCATCGGCAGGGCGGGCAAGGGTTCGCTGCGCGAGATGCGCCCCGACGACCTAGCCGCCACCGTCGTGGCCGCCGTGCTCGACAAGGTGCCTGAGCTCGACCCGGACGACATTGACGACCTGCTGCTGGGCTGCGGCCTGCCAGGCGGTGAGCAGGGCTTCAACATCGCCCGGGTGGTGGCGATCAAGCTGGGCTATGACCGGCTGCCGGCTACCACTATCACCCGGTACTGCTCATCCAGCGTGCAGACAACCCGGATGGCTCTGCACGCGATCAGGGCTGGCGAGGGTCACGTGTTCATCTCTGCCGGGGTGGAGAGCGTGTCCCGCTTCGTCAACGGCACCTCCGACAGCTTGCCGGACACCAAGAACCCCTACTTCGACGACGCCCGGCGGCGCACCGAGGCTGCTGCGCTGGGCGGCGTGCCCTGGCGTGACCCACGCGATGCCGGCAGCGTGCCCGACATCTATCTCGCGATGGGTCAGACAGCCGAGAACGTCGCCCAGATGCGGGGTCTCACCCGCGCCGACATGGACGAGTTCGGCGTACGCAGCCAGAACCTCGCCGAGCAGGCGGTCAACAACGGCTTCTGGGCGCGCGAGATCACTCCGGTCGCTACCCCTGAGGGCGCGGTGGTGTCCACCGACGACGGCCCGCGCGCCGGAGTCACCCTGGCAGGCGTCGCCGAGCTCAAGCCGGTCTTCCGCCCCGAGGGGGTGGTGACAGCCGGCAACTGCTGCGCGCTGAACGACGGCGCCGCCGCGGTGGTGGTGATGTCCGACACCAAGGCAGCGGAGTTGGGCGTGACCCCGCTGGCCCGGATCGTGTCGACCGGGGTGACAGCGCTGTCGCCGGAGATCATGGGGCTGGGTCCCGTCGATGCGTCCAAGCAGGCGCTCGAGCGGGCAGGCATGAGCATCGGCGACATCGATCTGGTCGAGATCAACGAGGCTTTCGCCGCCCAGGTCGTCCCGTCGTATACCGACTTGGGCATCGACCTCGACCGGCTGAACGTCAACGGCGGGGCGATCGCCGTCGGCCACCCGTTCGGCATGACCGGAGCCAGGTTGCAGACCACCATGCTGAACTCGCTGGACTGGCACGACAAGCAGACCGGTCTGGTCACGATGTGCGTCGGCGGCGGTCAGGGTATGGCGCTCGTGCTTGAGCGGCTGTCCTGACGCCGCCCGACAGCACAAAGCGGGGTACGGACCGGTCAGGCCTGCTTGGCGGCCTGCACCATCAACGCGACGGTGACCTTGTCGCCGATCATCAGCCGACCGCTGTCCAGCGGCATGTTGAAGTCGATGCCGAAGTCCTTGCGGTTGATCTCACCGGTTGCCTCGAAGCCTGCGATGGTCTGGCCGTAGCCGTTGACCTCTACGCCCAACACCTCCAGCGCCAGCTCGACCGAGCGGGTGATGCCGTTGACCGTGAGGTCGCCCGCCAGCACGAACCGTCCGTCATCGACCGACCGGGGCTCGGTGGAGACGAACGTCATCACCGGCTGGGTGTCCACGTTGAAGAAGTCGCTGGAACGCAGATGGTCGTCGCGCTGCTTGGTGCCGGTGTCTACCGAGGCCAGTTGGATGGTCGCGCTTGCCGTCGACGCGAGAGCATCGGCAGCAACGACGGCTGTTCCCTCGAAGTCGCGAAAGACGCCCCGGACCTTGCTCATCAGGTGTCGCACGGTGAAGGAGATCTCGGAGTGGGCGGGGTCGATCGCCCAGGTCCCCGCCTCAAGGCCGGGAATGGTGGTAAGCGTGTTGGACATGGCGCGCCTCCAGAAGAATGGTGATTGAAGAATCAATGACTACCGTGAGCTGTTTAGTTCAATCGTCAACTATCTCTAGGTTAGACTCTTCCAATGAATGACACGATGACTGCGCGCTGGCTGGACAGCGACCAACAAGCGCACTGGCGAGCGTTCCTGTCCGGAACGACCAGACTCTTCGAACGGCTCGACCGACAGTTGCGTGAGCGGTCCGGCATCTCGCTCGCCGAGTACGAGATCTTGGTACGGCTGTCGGAGGCGCCGGGACAGCATCTGCGGATGGCAGAGCTGGCCAGCTCGCTGGCGCACTCCCGCAGTCGGATCACGCACACCGTGGCGCGGCTCGAGGCGGCCGGCGCGGTGATCCGCCAAGCCTGCCCCAGTGACGGCCGTGGCGTCTTGGCGCTGTTGACCGACGGCGGCATGCGGATGCTGGTCGATGCCGCACCCGGACATGTCGATGCCGTCCGTGGCTACCTGGTGGATGTCGCCAGCCCAGCCGATTTCGAAGCTGTCGGCAGGGTGTTCGGAGCCACCGCCGACCTGCTCGCCGACGACAGCTGAGCCTGGCCGACCTGCCCGCCGCTCAGGCGGCCCGCTCAAGGAACTCCCGAAGGATCGGCCCGGCCGTGCGACCACCGGACTCGCCGGCCTCAACGAAGACCGCGAGCGCCAGATCTCCCCGCGCGGCGATCATCCAGGCATGGGTCTGCAACGGGTTCTTCGTGCCGTACTCGGCCGTCCCGGTCTTTGCCAGCACCCGCCCCGGGCAGGTCAGCGAGGAAGCCGGCGCTGCCGTCGGTCACCCCCAGCGTTGGCCCTGCTTGCCGGAACGGTCGGCAAAGCTCACGGTGTTGAGGGTGCCCTGGCTCAGGGCGTCCGCCAGGCCGTCAGCCGCCGCGGCGGCCAGCCTGCGTGGCGTGCCGAGCCTGCCACCGCCATACCCCCAGCCACAGCGTCGCCGGACCGCTCAGTCGCGGGTGAGCCGTCGATAGGTGACCCGGTGCGGGCGGGCGGCCTCGGCGCCGAGCCGCTCGACCTTGTTGGCCTCGTAGTCGGCGAAGTTCCCCTCGTACCAGAACCAGCGCGACGGGTCTTGGTCGTTGCCCTCCCAGGCGAGGATGTGGGTGACGACCCGGTCGAGAAACCACCGGTCGTGTGAGACAACGACGGCGCAGCCGGGGAACTCCAGCAGCGCATCCTCCAGCGACTGCAAAGTCTCGACGTCGAGGTCGTTGGTGGGCTCGTCCAGCAGCAGCAGGTTGCCGCCCATCTTGAGCGTCAGGGCCAGGTTGAGCCGGTTGCGCTCGCCTCCGGACAGCACCCCGGCCGCCTTCTGCTGGTCGGGGCCCTTGAATCCGAACGAGGCGACATAGGCACGGCTGGGCATCTCGAAGTGCGCCACCTTGATGTGATCGAGCCCATCGGACACGACCTCCCACACGTTGCGCTTTGGGTCGAGGCCCCCCCGGCTCTGATCGACGTACGACACCGAGACGGTGTTACCGGTCGTCAGACTGCCGGCATCCGGCTCTTCCTCGCCGATGATCATCCGGAACAGCGTCGACTTGCCAACACCGTTGGGTCCGACGATGCCGACGATGCCGGCGCGCGGCAACGAGAACGACAGGTCCTGCATCAGGGTGCGACCCTCGAACCCCTTTGTCAGACCCTTGGCCTCCAACACCACGTCACCGAGGCGTGGGCCGGCGGGGATGTTGATCTCCTCGAAGTCGAGCTTGCGGTTGCGCTCGGCCTCGGCGGCGAGCTCCTCGTAGCGACCGAGCCGGGCACGATTCTTGGCTTGTCGAGCCTTCGGGCTTGACCGCACCCACGCCAGCTCTTGTTCCAGAATCCGCTGACGCTTGGCGTCTTTGCGGCCCTCGACCTTGAGCCGCTGCTGCTTGGTCTCCAGGTAGGTGGAGTAGTTGCCCTCGTACGGGAAGGTTTTACCCCGATCGAGCTCGAGGATCCATTGGGCCACGTTGTCGAGGAAGTAGCGGTCGTGCGTGATCGCCAGCACGGCACCCGGATAGCTCGCCAGGTGCTGCTCCAGCCAGAGCACACTCTCGGCGTCGAGGTGGTTAGTCGGCTCGTCGAGCAACAGCAGGTCGGGCTGCTGCAGCAGCAGCTTGCACAGCGCGACCCGACGCCGCTCACCGCCGGAAAGGTGCCCGACCGGCGAGTCTGCGGGGGGGCAGCGCAACGCGTCCATCGCCTGCTCGAGGCGGGCGTCCAGGTCCCAGGCGTTGGTGTGATCGAGGTCGGTCTGCAGGTCGCCCATCTCGGCCAGCAAGGTGTCGTAGTCGGCGTCGGGTTCGGCGAGCTCAGCCGAGATCTCGTCGAAGCGATCCTTCTTGGCCATGATCGGCCCCACGGCCTCTTGAACGTTCTCCAAGACTGTCTTGTCCTCGGTCAGCGGCGGTTCTTGTAACAAGATGCCGACGCTGGCGTCAGGGTCCTTGACGGCGTCGCCGTTGTTGGCGTTCTCGATGCCGGCCATGATCTTGAACAGCGTGGACTTGCCGGTGCCGTTCGGGCCGACCACCCCGATTTTGGCGCCATGCAGAAAGGCCAGCGTCACGTTGTCGAGGACCAGCTTGTCGCCCAATGTCTTGCGGACGTTGCGCAGCTGGAAGACGTAGTCAGCCATAGGCGACGAGCCTAAGTGGTCGCCGCCTCTTCGGGCACACTGGCCCGCTGGCCCACGACAGCGGGCTGCGGCCATGACCCGGTCACGTCTGCGGCGTCCTGCTGGGGTCGCGCCGAAGCATCACCCCGGCGCTGTTGTTCGGTCTGCGACGCGGTCTTCTGCCGGCGCAAGAACGCGCTGGTGCCCAGCGACAAGTCGTGCCCGACAGATATTGCGTCGATCTCGAGCCGCGAGCGCTCCTCGTTGCGGTCATCTCGCCAGCTGTAGGTGCTCAAGCGGCCGTAGACGATGACCGGTTCTCCCTTGCGGACCGACGAAGCTACGTTGGCCGCCAGCCCACGCCAAACCTTCACCGTGAGCCACACGGTGTCCCGGTCGCGCCACTCACCCTGGGCAGAGTCGAAGAATCGCGGAGTGCTCGCCAGCCGGAAGGTGGCCCGAGCATTGCCGCTCTCCCCCTGGTAGAAGTCCACGTCGTTGCCGACAAAGCCGACCATGGTCGTGTACGCGTCCTTCATCGATGGAGCTCCCGTCGCTCGCGGATGCGGTCGACAGCAGCCTGGCCGTCATGGATCGTGCTGGTGGCGGCGAGACGGACGTCTGTGCGTTGTGGGCGGGTGCCCGCGGTGCTGTGGACGACGGCTCGTTCCCGCGTGGGTCAGCCTCCGGTCGCTGCAGCCGGCCAGCGATGGCTCGCCCCCCCGGCCGGCACAGCGGTCTGCGGCACCGAGGCCAGCGGCGGCATGATGACGTACGGACGCCAGCTGTGCATGCGCTCCAAGTGGGCGGTGACCCGGGCGACACCGTCGTCGGGTGCTCCCCCACGCAACACTCGATCATGCATCAGCGCCATCTCGGTGGCCGACCGCTGGTAGGCGTGCAGGCTTTTTCCCGCCTGCGTGCCCGCAACCCTGCTGGCGAAACGCCGGGCCGCAGCGCGGTCGCCGAAACGCACCAGCCAGTGGATCTCAGCCGGATGCAGCCACCCTCTCTCAGCGGCGTCGGTGAGGGCAGTGCGCACTAGGGTGGCCTGCTTGCGCAGGCCACGCACCGCGACGTAGCCGGCGAGCGCGAACAGCGGGACCATAAGGCCGGCGAACACCGCGAAGAAACCGAATCCGCGCCATAACAGAGTCGAGCCGTTCCAGGCCGCGTGCAGGCCGACGGCGCAGGCGTAGCCAACCAGGGGCGCAAGCACACGGACCCAGCGGTGTCGGGTCATCACGGCTACCGCGACTCCGATCCCGGTGGCGGTGGTGAAGAAGGGGTGTGCGAACGGGCTCATGATGCCCCGGGCGGCGAAGACGCTGGTGGCCGCGACCGGCCCGCTGTAGTCGGGGATCAACGTGCCTGCGTAGGCGTTGGCGTAGTAGAGGACGTTTTCGGTGAATGCGAACCCGATGCCGGCGAGCCCGGCGTAGATGATGCCGTCGAGCAGGCCCGCGACCCGGCGGCGGCGCAGGAGCACCAGCACGCAGAGCATCCCCTTGCCGAACTCTTCACTCAGCGGCGCCACCACGGTGAGCAGCACCGGCCGGGGAACCTCGTCGGCCCATAGACCCAGCAGCAACTGGACCAGCAGTGCGAAGGAGGTGGCGATCACTGCACCCCACAGCAGCGCTGCAGCGACGAAGCGGCGTGGCTCGGGCTCGTAGCGGTCGAGCCACAGATAGGCTGCCACGAGGAGCGGAGTCGGGATGGCAGCCAGCAGCACTGCGACCACGACCGCACCGACACTGGCATCCTCGGTCCGCAAGGTCAGCCAGATGAGCCCAGCCGAGCCGACCACGGCCAGTGCGACGAGGCTGACGATCAGCGTCGTGCGACCCCGGCCCCGATCAAGACGAGGACGCGGCAGCCCCTTGGCGCTGCCGGGCCGAGCCGGCGCAACCGTCCAGGACATGCCCCTAGGTTACGGCGAAGCTGGAATCCGAGCGTCGCCGTTATCGTGGTGCTGTGGACAACTGCCATTCGGCCGGTTGCCCTGTGCGCGCTCGTAGCTCAGCTGGATAGAGCAGTGGACTTCTAATCCACCGGTCGCAGGTTCGAGTCCTGCCGGGCGCACCCGCATAA
>JACCYS010000145.1 GCA_013696365.1 Nocardioidaceae bacterium | reverse complement strand
CCCGAGCTCGTCGGGGATGTCGGTCATGTTGATGATGTTGTGGGCCGCCGAGTGGGTGTCGAAGCGATAGCCGGCTACCAGCTCGTCGGTGCGGCTGCCGCCCCCGGCCTTGCCGGCCTGCTCGACGACCAGCACGTCGAGGCCCTCGCGGGCGAGGTAACACGCGGCAACCAGCCCGTTGTGGCCGGCGCCGACGACCAGGACGTCAGGCATGTCGCCCACAGTAGGTCACGACCGCGTCGGCACGTCGCAACAGATTGACAGGTAGCCCTTCGGGCTTGACCACCTTGACCAGGCGGTGTCCGTCGTAGACTCAGGCTCATGACAGGGCATGAGATGCAGCTCATCAGCGTCCACCCGGACGTCTTGCACGGCCAGGCCCACGTGCGAGGCACGCGGATCCCTGTCGCATTGGTCTTGGGGTGTCTGGCTGAGGGCATGTCGGAGCAAGAAATTGTGCGGGAGTATCCGACGTTGACTGTCGAAGGGATCCGGGCTGCGGCTGCCTACGCCGCAGAGCTCACTCGCGAAGACGTCTTTCCCTTGCCCATGTCGTGAGGCTCAAAGCCGACGAGAACATCCCAGCTCGCGGCGGCCGCAGCAGCGGAGCGCCGCATGATCGTGACAGTCGATCGGGGCTTCGGTGACATTCGCCGGTATCCACCGGGGACGCATCCAGGCATGGTCGTCGTTCACGCCCGTAACCTTCGGACCAGCACCATCCTTATGCTCGTAGCCACCCTGCTCACTGATCATGACTTCGCCGAATTTGTCGGGTGCAATGTCGTGGTCGAGCCGGGGGCGCTGCGCATCCGTAGGCCTCCCGCGGAGTAGGCCCCTCCGAAGTCATCGTTCCCTCGGCGAAGCGGCGACACAACCTGCGCTCAAGGCCGTCATCTGGGTCGGAGATCAGCGTGTCGTCAACGAGTCATGTGCTGCGCCGCTTGCAGGTGTAGGTGCCATATGCCGACCGACGGAACGTCCGATCAACGATGTCGAAGCTGGTCTTGTCGAGCATCCCGTCAAGTACCCAGCTGTAGGTGCTGAACTCGCCGCGGACGTGCTCGGCCAGCTCATCGGCGGTCCACCCGAGTGCTGGGTCCGTCACCGCGCCCGACATCCACGCCTCAATACGCACGTCGGCTTCGGCTGGAGCGAAGTCGTAGACGAGGTCGCGCAGCCGCAGGATCCCGCCGGGTCGCAGCATGGACGCCATCCGATCCAGCGCGATCGCCTTCCAGAAGTCGGGTAGCTGGTGCAGGGCGTTGCGCGTGAAGATCACATCGGCCGGCTGGCCGTGGTGCTCATAGGACAGAAAGCGGCCATCGACGACGCTGACGTTGTCGAGTCCGAGCTCGGTGACCCGGCCACGGATGGCAGCGGTCATCGCCGGTGAGACGTCGACCGCGACGACGTGACGGCACAGGCCCGCGACGGCAAGGGCGAAGCCGCCAGTGCCCGCGCCAAGATCGACGACGACCGAGTCCGACGCCAGGCCGTGGCGCTGGAGGACGTCGAGATCCTCGGTCGGATCGAATCCGGCCTTGCGGTCGTAGCCGCTCACGTACCGCTCGTCGAGGTGCTCCGCGCCGGCGTGCGAACGCTCATCCAACCACCACGGCTTCATCGCAACGAGTCTGCACCGCGCGCCGGACACTGGCGCGGGATGCCGCCGTCTCGGGTTCCTCGGTCACGAGCGCCGACCTCGCCACGTTTGCGCAGACCTTCGCCGACCTCGCAGATTCGGAGGTCATGCGCGGCGTGGGAGTGACCCCGTGGCTCATCGACAAATCGGCGCTGATCCGCCTCGGCGAAAGTCCCAACGCCGACGAGTGGGCGGCGCGGGTCGAGCGGGGCTTGGTGCGCATCAGCACCGTTACCCGCCTTGAGGTTGGCTACTCCGCCCGCTCGGGTTCGGACCTACGAACAGGTCTCCGCCGACCGCCGCTGTCGTCGATGCCCGTCGAGTACCTCACACCGGCGATCGAGGATCGAGCCGTCGAGGTACAAGCCCTCCTCGCCGATCGAGGCCAGCATCGTGTCCCGGGCGTTCCCGACGTGCTGATCGCCGCGACGGCAGAGCTCGCCGGTCTCACGGTCCTGCACCTCGACACCGACTTCGATCTCATCGCCACGGTCACCGGCCAGGTGATGGAGCGGCTGCGAGAACAGTAAGCCGGCGCCTCACACGCAATACATTGACCGCGTGCCCGGCCCTGAAGTGAGCATCCGTGAGCTGCGCAACCACACCTGCAACAGGCGGAGGCGGACTTCGATGCCGTGCCCTTTGAGGCCGCCTCCCGCGAGCCTTTGGCCGGGTAGCAGCGTCGCTTCGCCGCTCCGGCCGAAAGACCACAGCTTGGGCCTATGAGGCGATGATCGCTGCCGTCACGGTTGCCAACGGCCTACCGCTGTACACCGCGAATCCGAACGACTTCGACGGGATCGACGGCCTTGAAGTCATGGCCATCCCGTTGCCCGACGTTGGAGCACCCGCAACCAGCTGAGCGGCAGGGCGCCGAGTGACGGGGTTCGCTCAACAGGTCCGGCGTCATGGACGCCGCTTCTCCGCGTCGAACGGCTCCTGGACCTCCCCGGCCGCCTTCGCGGCTAGCAGACACGAACCCCCCCCCCGGGCAGGAACCGAAACGGGCTGGGCTGCGACAGTACGGGCGTGGAGTTCGAGCGGGTCGCGGACGCGGGATTGCTGATGGCGGTCGCCGAGGGCGACCGTTCGGCGTTGGCCGAGCTGTACCGCCGCCACGCGCCGTGGCTGACCCTGCGGTTGCACCGCCGTTGCGCCGATCCCGACGTCGTCGACCAGGTCGTGCAGGACACGTTCCTGGCGGTCTGGCGGCGGCCTGACTCCTATCGCGGCTCCGGTGAGGTCGCCGCCTGGCTGTGGGGCATCGCCGTGCGCCGCCTGATCGACGCCTTCCGGCGGCGCGGCGCCCGCCGCCGGCTCCCGCTGTTCGTGGCCACGTCCTCGCCCTCCGCCGAGGAGCTGGTGCTGCTCGGCGTCGAGCATGGCGACCTGGCCGGGGCGTTGCGCCGGCTGTCGCCGGAGCTGCGGGCCGTCATCCAGGCGGTGGTGCTCGACGGCCTGGACCACCGCGAGGCCGGACGGCTGCTGGGCGTGCCCGCCACGACGATCAAGAGCCGCCTGTTCCGAGCCCGCGCCCAACTGCGAGAGGAGCTGACATGACCACCTGGCACGCCGACCCAGGTCTGTTGCACCGCTACGCGACGGGTGACGTAGACCCGAGTCTGGCCGCATCGTTGGAAGCCCACGTCCAGGCGTGCGGGCGCTGCCGAGCCGACATCGGCGGTTCCGTCGGTGACGAACGCCTCGCCCGCGGGCTGGACGGCTTGCTGGCGGCCATCGACTCGCCCCGTCCAGGGCCGGTCGAAAGCCTCTTGCTGCGGGCCGGTGTGGCCGAGCACAACGCACGGTTGCTCGCCGCCACACCGTCGCTGCGCCTGTCGTGGCTCTTGTCAATCGCCGTCGCGCTGGCGTTCGCGGTGGGGACGGCGCACCTCGCCCGCGATCCTCGCGCGGGTGTCGACTTGTTCCTCGTCATCGCGCCGCTGCTGCCGCTGGCCGGCGTTGCCGCCGCGTACGGACCCGGCGTGGACCCGACGTACGACATCGGCGTCGCCGCCCCGCTCAGCGGGTGGCACCTGTTGCTGCTGCGCGCCACGGCGGTGCTGTCCACCACCACGCTGCTGGGCACGATCGGCGCCGTGAGCCTGCCGGGTCCTGGCTTGGTCGTCGCCGCGTGGTTGCTGCCGTCGCTGGCGCTGACCCTGACGAGTCTGGCGCTGTCGACCGTGCTGTCTCCGCTGCGCGGCGCTGGGATCGTCGCCGCCGGATGGTTGGTGCTGGTGACGGTCGGGTTCACCGGCCAGTCCCCCACCCTGCTCACGGCTCCCGCGCTGCAGGGCGTCGCTGGCCTTGCTGCGCTGTTCGCCGTCGCGGTCTTGATCGTCCGCCGCCGCTCGTTCGAGGTGAGGGGCTTGTGACGACCGTGACGCTGCGCAACGTCCGCCAGCGGTTCGGCCGGACAACCGCGCTCGACGATGTCAGCCTCGACCTCGACCCTGGCATCACCGGTTTGCTCGGCCCGAACGGCGCGGGAAAGACGACGCTGCTGCGCCTGGTCGCGACCGTCCTCGGCGCGGAGCAGGGACAGCTGCGGCTGCTTGACCGAGACCCGAGCGACGACATCCAGCGAACCGCGATCCGCCGGCGCCTCGGCTACTTGCCGCAAGAACCCGGATTCCACCGCCAGTTCACCGCCTTCGAGTTCGTCGATTACGTGGCGATCCTCAAGGAGTGGACTCAGCGGCAGGCGCGTCACGTCGAGGTCCGCCGGGTGCTGGAGATCGTCGGGCTCGGCGACGTGGCCGGCAAGCGGATCAAGGCTCTCTCGGGAGGAATGCGCCGACGGGTCGCGCTGGCCCAGGCCCTGCTGGGCGACCCAAGTCTGCTGGTGCTCGACGAGCCGACCGCGGGCCTGGATCCCGAGCAGCGGCTGCGCTTCCGGGAGCTGATCTCGACGCACGGCGACCCCGGTCAGCGCGACGGACATCCGAACGCAGGTGGAGGGGCGATCAATTCTGGCCGGACGGTCGTGCTGTCCACCCACCAGACCGAGGACGTGGCGGCCCTGTGCGGCCGGGTGGTTGTGCTCGACGCGGGCCGCGTGCGCTTCACCGGCACGCCCGCCGAGCTGGCCGGACAGGCGGTGGAGCGCGTATGGGTAGCGGCCGAGCGCTCCGCCGGCGCGCGGCTGGCCTGGCGGACCGGCGATGGACGTCACCGCTGCGTGGGGGACCCACCGGCCGGTGCCGAGATGGTCGCCCCGACGTTGGAAGACGGCTACCTGCTGCTGCTCGGCGAACGGGCGCTGGCGGTGACCGCGTGACCACGGCGGTCACGCTTCGCGGCGCGCGAGTCGCTGCGCGCGGCCTGCCGGTGTGGCTACCGCTGGGGTTGGTGGAGGCGCGCCGGCTAGCGCGGCACCCAGTGACGCTGCTGGGGCTGTGTCTGTCGTTGTACTTCTTGACGGCACAGTTCTGGGGCGTGCTGCCGGTCCTGCAGCGTGATGACGCCACCGTTGGGGCGTCGCTCCTGCCGTTGGCCGCCGGCACGCTGCTGGCCGCCCACATCAGCACGCTGCGCGGCCGACGCCACGGCACTGAGGAGCTGTTCGCCAGCACAGGAACTGCCGAGCGCACCCGCACGCTGGCTCACCTGGTCGCCGCCGTCGGACCGACCGGGGTCGCGGTGGTGGTGGTCGTGGGCTGGTTGGCGGCGGCGCGCGGAGTCGGTGGCGTCGGAACTCCCAACCTCGCCGAGCTCGCCGCCGGACCGGTGATCGTCGCGCTGGGGGCGGTCATCGCCGTGGCCGGCGCCCGCCGGCTACCCCACCCACTGTCCGGCCCGCTACTGTTGCTCGCCCTCGCGCTCGGTCAGGCGTGGCCGAACCTGTTCGGCCTCGGCACGGACAGCGCCATCGCGCCCCTGCTCAGCCCCTGGCTGATGGTCGACTCGCCGAAACCAGGGGCGATCACCGACCTGCGCCCCGCGGCCGCTCACTTGCTCTACCTGCTGGGTGTGGTGGGGCTGGTCGGTGTAGCGGCCCTCGCCCGACGAGGACGCCGCCCGCAACTGATCCTGTCCGGCGCGCTAGCCGTCGCCATCACCGTATCGGGGGTTGCATGGCAACTGCGGCCGCCGCCGCCGCGAGCCTTGCAGGCTGCTTATGCGCTCACCATTGACGCCCCGTCCTACCAGCGATGCCAGCGGGACCCGCGGGCCGTCATCTGCACGTACCCGGAGTTCGAGCCCTTGGTTGCGCGCTACCGAAGGGTCATCGATGGAGTGCTGAGCCGGGTGCCGGGAGACCACCCACCTGTGCGGGTACGGCAGCTCGCCGCACCTCCGTGGGTACCGGAAGCCGCCGACCGGCTGCAGTCTCGGGCTGCCACGCGAGCGAACCGCCACCCGAGGCATGACAGCTGGATTGAGTTGGCGCCCGAGTGGGGGGCCGCAGCGGGGACGGCGCCCTTCGAGTTGGGCCTCGGCATGCACGCTGCGGTAACTGCCCTCGGAATTCCGCGCGGGGGTTCTGTCCGCTCCCCGTATGAAACGTGCTCAACCGGCGGGCAGGCCCGTGGGGTAGTCGCCCTCTGGCTGACGGCGCAGGCCACGCCCGGTGCCGCAACAATGCTGCGACAAGCCGCAACGGCCCCGATGGTCGGCTACTACCAGGTCGACGACCAAGGCCGTGAGCTCACCGTCACCGATCCCGTGGTGACGGCGTACCTGATTGATGAAGAGGTGTTCCTCCCCAACCTGGAACGCCCGCGCGAGCTGACACCGGCGTTCCACCGGCTCGACGCCCTCTACGCCGTGCAGCTGCTGGACCGGGCGCCCGACGACGTCGCGGCAGCATTGGCCCGGAATTGGGACCGTTGGACCGACTCGTCCACCCGCAGCGACGAGCTTGCCGACGCACTGGGGTTGGTCGTGCACCCGCCGCCCGATGAGGCGCTGCGAGCGGCAGGAGTGGCCGAGTTCACGATTCGACGAGTCACGCGA
>JACCYS010000138.1 GCA_013696365.1 Nocardioidaceae bacterium | reverse complement strand
TCCGGCCTATCGGCCGGCTCGTCCGCCACACGCCCGGCGCCGCCGACCGGTACAGGTTTGACCGCGACCGGCCCCGAAGCAGACCCCGCCTTGACGCTCATTTCGGCTGTGTGGTCTGCTTCGGATCATTCGTCGACGGCAGACGAGGAAGTCGGTGTGAATCCGACGCGGTCCCGCCACTGTGACCGGGGAGCGACCCTCGCACCAGCCACGACCGCGCGAGCGGTGGGAAGGCTGAGGGAAGCGACGATCCGGGAGCCAGGAGACTCCAACCGTCGATCCGTCAACCCGGGGCGTGGACACCCCGAGGAAGGCTCGATGCGTGATGCCTGCTGCCCTGGCCAGCCGAGGGCCACGGGCGCTCGGCCTGCTGGTCGGCGCGGTCCTGGACGCTGCCGTGGGCGACCCGCGCCGGGGGCATCCAGTGGCAGTGTTCGGTCGTACTGCCGGCGCCGTCGAGCGCCGCGTATGGGCTGACTCGCGCCGCCGGGGCTCGGCATTCGTGCTCGGCTGGGTGACGGCTGCCGTCACCGTTGCGGCAGTGGTCGAGCGGGCCGCGCTGTCTGCGGGCTCGCGGGTGGCGATCACCGCGGTGAGTACATGGGCGGTGCTGGGTGGCGCGACGCTGCTGCGTGAGGCAGGTCAGATGCAGTCCCTGCTGGAGGCTGGTGACGTCGCAGGCGACCTCGGGCCGGCACGGGCGCGGCTGGCGCACCTGTGCGGCCGCGAGGCCCGCGACCTCGACGCCGACGAGCTGGCCCGGGCAACGGTGGAGTCGGTGGCCGAGAACACCTCAGATGCAGTGGTCGCTCCACTGTTGTGGGGTGCCGTTGCAGGCGTACCCGGGCTGGTGGGCTACCGCGTGGTGAACACCTTGGACGCGATGGTCGGGCACCACAGTGCGCGCTACGAACGCTTCGGTTGGGCGGCGGCCCGGCTGGACGACGTGGCGAATCTGGTCCCGGCGCGCATCACCGGGCTGCTGGCGTCCGCGTTGGCACCGCTGGTCGGTGGCAAGCCGGGGAGCACGCTGCGGGTGTTGCGGCGCGACGGCGCCGCTCATCCCAGCCCGAACGCCGGTCGCTGCGAGGCGGCGTTTGCTGGTGCTCTGCAGCTGCGGCTGGGCGGTGACAACCGCTACGGCTCCCGGGTCGAGACCCGCGGGCCCCTCGGTGACGGCGCACCCCCGCAGGTCGCCGACATCGCCCGGACGGTGCGGTTGTCCCGGCTGGTGGGTGTCGCGACGATAGTGCTCGCAACGGCCGTGGCCTGGTTGCGATGAGCGGCGCGCTGCTGGTCGCGGGGACCACGTCGGATGCCGGTAAGAGCGTCGTCACCGCCGGCATCTGCCGCTGGCTCGCCCGCCGAGGTGTGAAGGTCGCGCCGTTCAAGGCGCAGAACATGTCGCTGAACTCCATGGTGACCCGCGACGGCGCCGAGATCGGCCGTGCCCAGGCGATGCAAGCGGCCGCTGCTGGCATCGAAGCCGAAGCGGCGATGAACCCGGTGTTGCTCAAGCCCGGAACCGATCGGCGCAGCCAGGTGGTGCTGCTCGGCCACCCGGTCGCCGACGTCGACGCGCTCAGCTACCGCGACCTCAAGCCGCGGCTGCAGGCAACCGTGCTGGACTGCCTGGCCGACCTGCGCTCCCGCTTCGACGCCGTGATCTGCGAAGGGGCAGGGAGCCCGACCGAGATCAACCTACGAGACCGCGACATCGCCAACATGGGCCTCGCCCGGGCCGCTGACCTGCCCGTCCTCGTCGTGGGCGACATCGACCGGGGCGGGGTGTTCGCCGCCATGTACGGCACCTTGGCGCTGCTGTCGGCGGCGGACCAGCGGCTGATTGCCGGCTTCGTGGTCAACAAGTTCCGTGGTGATGACCGGCTGCTCGCGCCCGGGCTGGCGCAGCTGCAGGCGCTGACCGGGCGGCCGACGCTCGGGGTGCTGCCGTGGGCCGGCGGCCTGTGGCTGGATGTCGAGGACTCCCTGGACCTGTCCGCCGAGCGGGGCAATGAGGTTGGACCACCCCGTGGCGACGACACCCTGCGGATCGCGGTGGTGCGGTTGCCGCACATCAGCAACTTCACCGATGCGGACGCGTTGTCGGCAGAGCCGGGCGTTGTGGTCAGCTTTGTCACCGCGCCACAAGAGCTGGTCGACGCCGACCTGGTGGTGCTGCCCGGCAGCAGGACCACCGTCGCCGACCTGGGGTGGCTGCGTGAACGCGGTTTCGACCGAGCGCTGCAACGACGGGCCGCCGAGCAGAGACCCGTGCTGGGGGTCTGCGGTGGCTATCAGATGCTGGCCCGCGAGATCCACGACGATGTGGAGAGCGAGGCGGGCATCGTCCCGGGTCTTGGTCTGCTGCCCACGGTGGTGCGCTTCGGCAGCCACAAGGTGCTCGGGCGACCGCGGGGCAGCGCCTTCGGCGAGTTGGTAGAGGCCTACGAGATCCACCACGGCATCTCGACGGTCGAGGGTGGTGAGCCGTTCCTGGACGGGTGCAGTCAGGGTGCGGTACGCGGCACCACCTGGCACGGCACGTTCGAGAACGACGGCTTCCGGCGTGCCTACCTGCGCGATGTAGCGGTCGCGGCTGGGCGCCGGTTCGTGGCCGCCGACGACGTCTGTTTCGCCGAGGTACGCGAGCGTCGGCTGGGCGTGCTCGGCGATCTGGTCGCAGACCACCTCGACACTGCGGGTCTGCTTGCCCTGTTGGATGCCGGACCCCCCGCCGACCTGCCGTTCATCCACCCCGGAGCCCTAGCTGATGACTGAGCCGTATCCAAAGACCGAGCCAACGATCCTGCTGCTGTCGACCGCCGACACCGACCTGCTCGCCGCACAGGCCAGCCAGTCGGGCTGGCGCACAGCCAACCCGTCGCGGATCACGCCCGAAGAAGTGCCGGCGCTGCTGGACGGGGCCTGGTGCGTGGTCGTGCGGCTGCTGGGCGGCCGGGCAACCTGGGAGCAGGGACTGTCGGCGGTGCTGGCGGGCGGGCTGCCGGTCGTGGTGCTCGGTGGTGAGCAGAGCCCCGACCCCGAGTTGATGCGGCTGTCGACCGTGCCGGGCGGGGTGGCCACGCAGGCGCTGGCATATCTGCGCGAGGGCGGGCCCGTCAACATGGCCCAGCTGGCGCGCTTCCTGTCCGACACCGTCCGGCTGACCGGTGAGGGTTTCGAGCCGCCGCAGCCGACCCCGGCCTACGGCGTGCACGGCGACCGGGCCCGCCTGCCGGGGCGTCCGACGGTGGGGATCATCTTCTACCGTTCGCACGCGGTCGCCGGCAACACCGGCTTCGTGGACACCCTCGCCGACGCGGTCGAGGCCGCCGGCGGCAACGCGCTGCCGGTGTTCTGCGGTTCGCTGCGCGCCGCCGACGCCGGTGTCTTCGCTGCCCTGCGGGGGGTGGACGCGCTGGTGGTCACGGTGCTCGCCGCGGGCGGGACGACCGCCAGCGAGGTGGTCGCCGGGGGCGACGATGAGGGCTGGGACGTGGGTGCGCTGGCCGCCCTCGACGTGCCCGTGCTGCAGGGGTTGTGCCTGACCTCGCCCCGGGCGGTGTGGGAGGCGTCCAACGCGGCGCTGACCCCGATGGACGCGGCGATGCAGGTGGCGATCCCCGAGTTCGACGGCCGGCTGATCACGGTGCCGTTCTCGTTCAAGGAGACCGACACCTCCCAGCATGGCGACGTGCCGGTCTACGTTGCCGACCCCGAGCGCGCTGCCCGAGTCGCCGGCACGGCGGTCCGGCATGCCCGGCTGCGGCACCGGTCCAACGCCGACAAGCGGCTGGCGCTGGTGCTGTCGTCCTATCCCACCAAGCACGCCCGCGTCGGAAACGCCGTCGGGCTGGACACGCCCGCCTCCGCGGTGGTGTTGCTGCAGACCCTCCGCGAGGCCGGCTACGACCTCGGCGACGGGTTCCCGGAGCAGGGAGACGAGCTGATCCACCGGCTGATCGCCGCCGGTGGTCACGACGTGGAGTGGCTCACCGACGCCCAGCTCGAGGCGGCGCCGCTGCGGGTGCCGGCGGCCGACTACGCCGGCTGGTTCGCCGCGCTGCCGGCGGCGCTGCGCGATGCGGTGGTCCAGCAGTGGGGCGAGCCGCCGGGGTCGCTGTACGTCGACGAGTCCGGAGAGCAGCCGCAGATCGTGCTGGCCGCGCTGCAGTTCGGCAACGTGGTGCTGCTGATCCAGCCGCCGCGCGGGTTCGGCGAGAACCCGGTGGCGATCTACCACGACCCCGAGCTGCCGCCGAGCCACCACTACCTGGCCGCCTACCGCTGGCTGGACGCGTCCTTCGGCGCGGACGCGGTGGTCCACCTGGGCAAGCACGGCACGCTAGAGTGGCTGCCGGGCAAGGGGCTCGGCAGCTCCGCTGAGTGCGCGCCCGACGCTGTCCTCGGTGATCTGCCGTTGATCTACCCGTTCATCGTCAACGACCCGGGTGAAGGGACCCAGGCCAAGCGGCGGGCGCACGCCACCGTCGTCGACCACCTCATCCCGCCGATGGCCCGCGCCGACACCTACGGCGATATTGCCCGCCTCGAGCAGCTGCTCGACGAGTACGCCACCGTGCAGGCGCTGGACCCGGCCAAGACACCGACGCTGCGGGCGCAGATCTGGACGCTAGTCACGGCAGCCCAACTGCACCACGACCTGCACCTGGACGCGGCGCCGGACGAGGACGACTTCGACGACTTCGTGCTGCATGTCGACGGTTATCTGTGCGAGATCAAGGACGTACAGATTCGGGACGGTCTACACATCCTTGGCGCGGCGCCGGCCGGTGAACAGCGGGTCGACACCGTCCTGGCGATCTTGCGGGCCGCGCAGGTGTGGGGCGGACGCAGTGGCGCGCTGCCGGGGCTGCGGGCGGCCATCGCCGCCTCCGTCGGTCTGGACGAGGCGGTGCTGCTGGCCGAGCCCGGCCGGCCGGTGGCAGTGCCGACCGCGCTCAGCGACGTGGCCGACGGACCGGCAGCCAGTGCCGCCGACGCGGTCGACCTGATCGAAAGGCTCGCCCGCAACCTGGTGCAGGGAATGGACACCCTCGGCTGGGAGCCGGAGAAGGCGCCGCTGGTATGCGCCGCGGTGCTCGGCAGTACACCGGGCGATGTGCTGGCGGTGCTCCGGTTCGCCGCCACCGAGGTGGTGCCCCGGCTGCAGCGCACCACCGATGAGGTGACGAACGTGCTGCGCGCCCTCGCCGGCCGCTACGTGCCCGCCGGCCCGTCCGGGTCGCCGACCCGTGGGTTGGTCAACGTGCTGCCCACCGGCCGCAACTTCTACTCGGTCGATCCCAAGGCGATCCCATCCCGCAACGCCTGGGACGTCGGGGTGGCCCTCGCCGACTCGCTGCTGCAGCGCCACCTCGCCGAAACCGGGGCGCACCCCCGCTCGGTGGGCCTGACGGTCTGGGGCACCTCGGCGATGCGCACCCAAGGCGACGACATCGCCGAGGTGCTTGCCCTGCTGGGTTGCCGACCCACCTGGGACGAGGCGTCTCGGCGGGTGACCGGCTTCGAGGTGGTACCGCTGGCCGAGCTTGACCGGCCGCGGATCGACGTCACCGTACGCATCTCCGGCTTTTTCCGGGACGCCTTCCCGCATGTGATCGCCATGCTGGATGAGGCGATCCGGGTGGTCGCCGACCTGGACGAGCCGGCCGAGCTGAACTTCGTCCGCGCGCACGCCGACGAGGACGAACGTGACCACGGTGACCGCCGCCGGGCCACCACCCGCATCTTCGGCTCCAAGCCCGGCGCGTACGGCGCCGGCCTGTTGCCGTTGATCGACTCCCGCAGCTGGCGCACCGACGCCGACCTCGCCGAGGTGTACGCGGTGTGGGGCGGCTATGCCTACGGCCGCGACCTGGACGGGCGCGACGCCCGCGGCGATATGGAGACAGCGTTTCGGCGGATCGCGGTGGCCGCCAAGAACCAGGACACCCGCGAGCACGACATCGCCGACTCCGACGACTATTTTCAGTTCCACGGCGGGATGGTCGCGATGGTGCGGCACCTGACCGGCGCCGACCCGGCGGCCTACATCGGCGACTCGGCGGTGCCCGACCAGGTGCGCACCCGCACCCTCGGCGAGGAGACCAAGCGGGTGTTCCGGTCCCGGGTGGTCAACCCCCGCTGGGTGTCGGCGATGCAGCGGCACGGTTACAAGGGTGCCTTCGAGATGGCGGCGACCGTGGACTACCTGTTCGGCTACGACGCCACTGCGGGGGTGGTCGACGACTGGATGTACGAGCAGCTGGCCAGCTCGTACGTCTTCGACGAGGAAGTGCGCGCGTTCATGCGCCGGTCGAACCCGTGGGCGTTGCGCGGCATCTCCGAGCGGCTGCTCGAGGCGGCCGAGCGAGGGCTGTGGTCCGAGCCGGACCCGGACACCGTGGACGGGCTGCGAGCGACCTACCTCGAACTCGAGGGCGAGTTGGAGGGTGAGCCTGCATGAGGACACAGACTTATCCCTTCAGTGCCGTCGTCGGCATGGACGACCTTCGGCTGGCGCTGCTGCTGAACGCGGTCTCACCAGCCATCGGCGGCGTACTGGTGCGCGGCGAGAAGGGCACAGCCAAGTCCACGACCGTGCGGGCGCTGGCCGAGGTGCTGCCCGACGTGCGCGTCGTCGCGGGTTGCCGGTTCGCTTGTGACCCGGCCACCCCGGACGACCAGTGCCCGGACGGACCGCACGAGCCCGGTGTCGCTGCCACCGAGCGGCCCACCCGGCTGGTCGAGCTGCCGGTGGGTGCCACTGAGGACCGGCTGCTCGGCTCGCTGGACATCGAGCGTGCGCTCACCGAGGGCGTCAAGGCCTACGAGCCGGGACTGCTGGCAGCAGCGCACCGGGGTGTGCTGTACGTCGACGAGGTCAACCTGCTGCACGATCATCTGGTCGACCTGCTCTTGGACGCCGCGGCGCTGGGCACCTCGTACGTCGAGCGTGAGGGCGTCTCGGTGCGGCACGCCGCTCGTTTTCTCCTGGTCGGCACCATGAACCCCGAGGAGGGCGAGCTGCGCCCGCAGCTGCTGGACCGCTTCGGCCTGAACGTCGAGGTCAGCGCCCCGCGGGACGCCGAGACCCGGACCGAGGTGGTGCGCCGTCGGATGGCGCACGACGACTCCCCGGCAGCCTTCACCAACCGGTGGGCGGCCGAGCAGGTGGCGCTCGCGCAGCGCATCGAGCAGGCCAGGGACCGACTGTCGAGCGTCACCCTGCCGGACGCGGCGCTGCGGCAGGTGTCGTCGGTGTGCGCCGCGTTCGATGTGGACGGGCTGCGGGCAGACCTGGTGATGGCGCGGGCCGCTCTTGCGCACGCCGCCTGGTGGGGTCGCGACGTGGTCGACGACGAGGATGTGCGGGTGGCCGCCCGGCTGGCGCTGCCGCACCGGCGGCGGCGCAACCCGTTCGACGCTCCCGGTCTAGACGACGAGCAGCTGGAGCAGGCACTGCAGGACGCCGAGCCACCCGCCGGTGCAGACGACCCCGGTGCGGACGATGCGGGGCCGGACGATGCGGGGCCGGA
>JACCYS010000121.1 GCA_013696365.1 Nocardioidaceae bacterium | reverse complement strand
CGTGGTGTCGGTCGTGGTGTCGGTCGTGGTGTCGGTCGTGGTGTCGGCTGTGGTGTCGGGGGGGGTCGTTGGAGACTCAGGTTGACCATCTGCGGACGCGGGTGGCGCTTCGGTTGCTGTTAACGGGGGCGGGGAAGCCGCACTGGGGCCAGGCGCCGGTGCGGAGCCGGCGCCCTCACTCGGCACTTCGCCACCCTCGGCTCCGCCACCTGTCGAGACGTCCACCGGTCCTTGCTCGGAAGCGGGCGACTGACCCGCAACGGCGCTTCCTGCCTCCTCGCCAGAGTTCACCGGGGCCGATTCACCAGGGCCGCCAGAGTCGGCTGGGTCCGGGTCAGCTGCCGCGGTGCCGCCTGCTGCGGGGTCGTCTGCGCCACTCAGCAACGCTGTGGAATCGGCGAGCAGATCGGCCGGGCCGCTGGCGGTGTCGGGCGCACAGGTGGGGCACACCTGCTCGATCGCCGAGTCGGTGCCGACGATCTGCTCGGCGGCGTCGACAAACGCGGCCTGCGCAGCGGCCGGCAACTGCGGCACCATCGCGGTCATAGATTGGCTGCTGTGCGAGACGAAGTCCTGCATCGCCCTCAGCGCGGCTGGATCGCCGGACGACGCATACGACTGGAGCAGCAGGTCGCGGCCGATGGCCGCCGACGATGAGAAGTCGACGAAGGTCCCCGGCAGCCGTGCAAGCTCTGCGGCGTCGGAGTCCAGCAATGATTCGGCCTCAGCCAACCGCGCCGTGGCCCGGTCCAGCTCGGTCATTCCCTGCTCCAACGGGCCGGTCGCAACAGTGAGGTCCACCTGCTCCAGCCCCCGCTTCACCGGGTAGACCAGGTCGCCGGGCACAGACGACGCACTGGCCGACGCCAGACCTGCGCCAGCACCCGCAAGCACGACCGCACCGGTCGCTGCCGCCAGCCCCCTTTGCACCCGACCGGACGTCGGCCCCGGCGTGTGGGACGCCGCGGACGGACCCCCCGCGAACTCGAGTTCAGCCGCCATCAGCAGGCGAGCGCGCAACTCTCCGCGGAAGTCATCCGTGGGCTGTACGGCGGGCAGAGTGCGGATGCTGTCCACCAACGATGCCAGCGATGACACCTCGCTGCCAGCTCCGCTGCCCCCCCGCCCTTGGGCGCGACCACCAATGCCGTCGACCGCGGTGGCGAACGACCGCGCTTGGCGGCGATCGGCGAGCATCGGCATCATCATTTCCCCGTAACTTTGTGCGCGCGCGGCGCAAGCACCGCTGCATCGGTCCAGTCATCCAACGAACGTGAAGTGCGCAGGGTTACGGTCCGCGACCTCACGGCTCCCTGCAGCAAGGCGTTCATCGCAGATCCTTGGGCAGACCGCGAGCCAGGCTCCGCACCGCACGCAGCTGCAGCTGCTTGACGGCCCCCTCAGAGCGATCGAGGGCTCGAGCCGTCTCGGCGATCGTGAGCCCTTGCAGGAACCGCATGACCACGCAGTCGCGCTGCTCGCCCGGCAGACGGTCCAGTGCGTTAGCGAGCACCTCGTGGGTGAGCCTAGTCATCGTGGCGTCCTCGGGCCCGGGCGAGTTTTCACGTTGCTCGGGCAGCAGGTCTGAAGTGGTCTCCAGTCTTGCTCTGCTGGACTTGTAGTGGTCCGCCACAAGGTTGCGCGCAATGGTCGTCAGCCAGGCGCCGAAGTCACGTCCCTGCCAGCGGAACGATGCAATGGCGCGGAGTGCTCGAAAGAAGGTCTCGCTAGTCAGGTCCTCGGCCAACGCGACGCTGCTGGTGCGGTGGTAACAGTAGCGATAGATAGTCCCGGCGTAGCGGTCGTACAACTGCCCGAAAGCATCCACGTCACCACCCCGTGCCCTTTCCACCAGGGAGGTGACAACGCTGGCGTCTTCTTCGGGGTCTGGCCATCCGGTCGTGCCCGACCCAAACCCCGAGTGCCCGGACGTCGGGAGCCCGGACGTCGAAGGCATTGCACCAACGCCTGCGCCAGCGCGGCCAGCCGGCCGTCGCACCTGGCTGAGCAGCAGTGAGTTTGACCAGGCAGTGTCGCTCTCGCCAGCGGCCACGGGAGTGAGCTGTGCGTGCCGGACGATTTGATATAGCGCCTGCCACATGCACTCGGCCGCGCGAGAGCAGTCGTTGTTCAACGACCCCATCACCGCTCCCTTCTCGGTCCCCACCGAGGCGCAACTCGCTTAGCGTAGGCCAATCTGGGCCTATCCACGTCTTGTTCGAGTCGAGCTGGCCGTGGGCTGGGTCAGCGCAGCCGGCGACGCAGTGCCACGCCGGCGGTAGCGCCGCCGACGACGGCGCCACCGATGGCCGCCGCCGCCAATCCCATCCGGGCAGCCCGGCGGCCCGTGCGATAGTCATGTACCCGCCAACCCTGGAGTTGGGCGTGCTCACGCAAGTAAGCGTCCGGGTTGACTGCGCACGGGTCTCCTACCAGCAACAGCAGGGGCAGATCGTTGGACGAGTCGGAGTAGGCAGCGCATCGAGACAGGTCGAACCCCTCCTGGTCGGCCAGAGCACGAACAGCCTCGGCCTTGGCCGGACCATGCAGCAGGTCGCCCACCAGGAACCCGGTGTAGACGCCGTCGACGTGCTCGCTCACGGTGCCCAGCGCCCCGGTCAGCCCCAACCTTCTGGCGATGATCCGGGCGATCTCGACGGGCGCGGCCGTGACCAGCCACACCCGCTGACCCCGGTCCAGGTGCTGTTGGGCCAACGCCCGGCTCCCCGGCCAGATCCGGTGCGCCATCGCCTCGTCGAAGATCTCCTCGGCGAGGGTCTCCAACTCGGTCACCGGGTGTCCCTGGATGAACGAGAGTGCGTTGCTGCGCGCTTGCGCCACATGCTGAGGGTCCTCGACTCCCAGCAGCCGAAAGGCCGCCTGCTGCCAAGCGGCGCCGGCGATCTGCCGGGTGCTGAAGAAGTCTCGTTGATACAGGCCGCGGGCGAGGTGGAAAAGCGACGCGCCACGAATGATCGTGTTGTCGACATCGAAGAAGGCCGCAGCTGTGCTGTCTGCCGGCACCACCAGTGCCCGCTCCACCTCGGCGGCCGCGGCTGAGGCTTCGCCAGCCGACGTCCACCCGTCAGCGTCGGCCGGGCTCTTCGGGTGCCGTGCGCTGGCCACGTACGAAGGGTATCGGTGTGGGACAATCAGGTACGTGATCGAGGCTTCCGCTGCCGCGGACCGCGCAGTGAACGTCGCGGACCTCGTCTCTGTGCATGCCAACGACCAACCCGATGGGATTGCTTTTGTCGAGGTGGCCACTGGGTCGTCGTTGACGTGGGCCGAGCTCGACACACAGGTGGGGTCGTTGGCCAGCGGATTTGCTTCGGTGGGGCTTGTCGCCGGCCAACGGGTCGCCTTCGCCCTGCAGAACAGCACCGCGTTCGTGCTCACCTATCTTGCGGTCGCTCGGGCCGGGCTGGTGGCCGTGCCAATGAACACAGCGTCGGCGACCGGCGAGTTCGTCCGGATGTTGGCTGACAGCGGCTCCCGGTTGGTCATTGCCGACTCGACCACCGCTACCTCGCTGCGCAGCGCTGTCGGTGGTCTGCAGGACGCTCTTGCAGGCGCCAATGACGCGTTGCGCTCGCGTAACCCGGTGCCGGTGCTTGCCGTCGACCAGACCCGACCCTTGCCAGGCGAACATGGCTTCGCAGATTTGGCGGCGGCGTCCGCACGTCCGGTGATCAGCCCGGCGGACCGGGAGAACCTCGCGGTGCTGCTCTATACCTCCGGCACCAGCGGGCGTCCGCGAGGCGCCATGCTGAGCCATCGCGCCCTCCTGGCCAACGTGCGTCAGGTGGCCGCTATCGAGCCCCCGCCCACCCGTCGTGACGACGTAGTACTGGGGCTGCTGCCGCTGTTCCACATCTACGGTCTCAACGCGATCTTGGGCCAGGTGTTGTCGGCCGGGGCGCGGTTGGTGCTCGTGGACCGCTTCGACGCGGAGGGGACGCTCCGGACGATTGTCGAGCACGCGGTGACCAACATCCCGCTGACGCCACCCGTTGTCGCCGCCTGGGCTGGGCTTCCGGCTGCTGAGCAGTCGTTCGCCGGCGTGCGGATCGTGGTCTCGGGTGCCGCGCCGCTGGACCCCGATCTGCGGGGGCTGTTCGAGCACACCTCAGGGGTGCCAGTCGAGCAGGGTTACGGCTTGACCGAAGCGGCACCGGTCGTCACATCCACCCTCACCTCTGGTGCGTCGGCCTCCGGCCAGCAGCCCCTTCCGAATGGTGTCGGTGGACCGGTGCCCGGTGTCCAGATCGAAGCCCGGGATGCATCGGGTGCGGTGCTGGTCGACGACCCAGGTCAGATCTGGGTGCGGGGGGCGAACCTGTTCTCAGGCTATTGGCCGGACGGCCAGGACGGTCCCGACGCCGACGGGTGGTGGCCGACTGGTGATGTGGGTCTGGTCGACGGCGACGGCGACCTGGTGCTGGTTGATCGGCTGCGCGAGCTGGTGCTCGTCAACGGCTTTAACGTCTATCCCACCGAGGTGGAGGAGGTTGTGGCTGAGCTGCCCGACGTGGTCGAGGTGGCTGTAGTCGGAGTGCCCGACGAGTTCACCGGAGAGGCAGTGGTGGCGTTCGTCGTCGCTGCCGATTCCGAGCCCGCTGACAGTGCAGCGCCAGCCAGCGAGGTCTTGATCGACAAGGTCCGGTCCCATTGCGAGCAGAGATTGGCCCGCTATAAACGGCCACGCGACATCACCATGGTCGAAGGACTCCCACACTCGGCGACGGGCAAGGTCGCCAAGGGCAGGCTGCGCGCGCAAGCGCGACGGTCCGCCCTGGGTTTGACGTGAGCTGGGTTTGACGTGAGCCGGTCTGGGAGCGACACAGGGCCCGAGGGTGAGATTGTGCACAGCTCTGCTGCGCGAGTGGTGCTGTATGGGCGGGCTGGCTGCCACCTGTGCGCCGCCGCCCGGGAGGTGGTCGCTGCGGTGTGCGCTGAGCGGGGTGCCGACTGGGCAGAGGTAGACATCGACACCGACCCCCGGCTGGTGGCGGCCTTCACCGAGCAGGTGCCGGTCACGTTCGTCGACGGCCGACAGCACGACTTCTGGCGGGTCGACCCGCAGCGGCTCCGCGCGGCGTTGCGCTGATCGCGCCGACGGGTGGATGGCCGGGCTCTATGTCCGGGCTCCGTCCGGTACCACATTGCCCCCCGCATAAGCCAGTTTGTGCCCGCGTTCACAAGTTCCTACAGTTGTCTCGTTGGGCCCTAGCAGACCGTAGTTGGCCCGATAACCGGACCCCTTCACCATCGCCGACGCATCACCCGGGACGCCTGCCGGTGCGGCCCGGTGAGGACCGTGACCGCCACCGTGACCGACGTACACGTGCCCCGCGAGCGGGGCGCCAGGGGCATCCCCGAGGCGACCATCGCCCGGCTGCCGGTGTACTTGCGCGCGCTGACCGCGCTCAGCGAACGCGGCGTCGCCTCAGCCTCCAGTGAAGAGTTGGCGCAGGCCGCCGGGGTCAACTCGTCCAAGCTGCGCAAGGACCTCTCACACTTGGGCTCGTACGGCACCCGCGGCGTCGGCTATGAGGTCGAGTACCTGCGCTATCAGATCGCCCGCGAGATCGGTCTAACGCAGGACTGGCCGGTCGTCATCGTGGGTATGGGCAATCTCGGCCAAGCGCTCGCGGGCTATGGCGGGTTCGCCACCCGTGGATTCCGGGTCGCCGGGCTGGTGGACAACGACCCCGCCCGAGTCGGCGAGGTCTATGGCCAGATGCCGGTTCGTCACCTGGACGACTTGGAAGATGTCGTTTCCCGACACCGCGCATCCATCGGGGTCGTGACAACCCCGAGCGCTGCTGCACAGCAGGTCGCCGACCGGCTGGTCGGGGCGGGTGTTTCGGCCATCTTGAACTTCGCACCGACCGTGCTCACCGTTCCCAACGGTGTCGACGTCCGCAAGGTTGACCTGTCCATCGAGTTGCAGATCCTCGCCTACCACGAGCAGCGCAAGGCTCACCCAGATCCGCTGGCGGCGGTGGTGCTCCCGACGGACCAGCAGGTGAGACCAGCATGAGCATCTTGGTCGTGGGCGCCAACCATCGGACCGCACCGGTGGCGCTGCTTGAGCGACTGGCTTTGGACGGTGACGGTGCGGCAAAGCTGGCCGCTGCGGTGGCTGAGTCTGACAACGCCACCGAGTCGCTGGTGGTGTCCACCTGCAACCGGGTGGAGGTCTACGCAGACGTCGACCGCTTCCATGGCAGCGTCGAGGACATCTCTGACCTGTTGGCTGTGCTGATCGGAGGGTGCCGCGTCGACGTCGTCCCGCACCTGTACGTGCACTACGACGACGCCGCAGTGGCGCACCTCTTTGCGCTGGCCAGCGGCCTGGACTCGATGGTTGTCGGCGAGAGCCAGATCCTCGCGCAGGTGCGTGCCGCCCTGCAGCGCGGCCAGCAGTATGGGTCCGTCGGGCCGGTGCTCAACAACGCCTTTCAGCAGGCGCTGCGCGTGGGCAAGCGTGGACATGCAGAGACCGACATCGACCGCGCGGGGCCGTCGGTGGTCGCTGCAGCGCTTGACCGGGTTGCGGCCCAAGGCATCGACGTGCACGGCACCAAAGCTGTCGTCATCGGCGCAGGTGCGATGGCCTCGCTGGCTGTGACGCAGCTGTCTCGGCGAGGTGTGGCCGAGGTGGTGGTGGTCAATCGCACCCCCGACCGTGCGAGTCGACTGGCCGGCTCGGTCGGTGGCCGCGCAGTCGCCTTTCACCAGCTGGCCACCGAGTTGACCGCTGCGGGCCTGGTCGTGTCCTGCACCGGCGCGGCCGGTGTGGTGGTGCACGCCGAACAGCTGGGCGGCCGGTTGGCCGCCGCGGCGGCTGCACCTGGCCACCCCCTTGCCATCATTGACCTGGCCCTTCCCCACGACGTCGACCCCACCGTCGCCGGCTCGCCGGGCGTCGCCTACGTCGGGCTGGGCACCTTAGCCGAGGACCTGGCCGTCGGGGAGACCACCGGTGACGTCGCGCGGGTGCGCGAAATCGTCGCCGAAGAGGTGTTGGCTTTTCTCGGCGCCCGCAGCAGCGCCCGGGTGACGCCGACCGTGGTTGCCCTTCGCTCGATGGCCACCGAGGTGGTCGATGCCGAGCTCACCCGCCTGCTGACCAGGCTGCCCCAGCTCGACGCAGTCACAGCCGCCGAGGTCGAGCAGACCGTACGCCGGGTGGCCGGCAAGCTGTTGCACGCACCGACGACCAGGGTGAAAGAGCTCACCGGCCAACCTGACGGCATGTCGTACGCCGAGGTCCTAGCGGAGCTGTTCTCGCTGCGTTCCGGGACGGTCGAGGCAGTCAGCCGGGTCGAGCTGGACCAGCAGATCAGCCCCGACCGAGACTGGAGCGCGTCGTGAGCGCCCCCATACGGGTCGGCACCCGCGCGGGCCGGC
>JACCYS010000117.1 GCA_013696365.1 Nocardioidaceae bacterium | reverse complement strand
CGGCAAGCTGGGTGGCGACCGCGTGCGGGTCGTCGGCGAACATCACCCCGAACGAGGACGCGATCACGTCGAAGGCGCCGACACCGCCGAGGTCGTCATAGCTGCCCTCAACAAAGGTGACATCGACACCGGCAGCCGAGGCGCGCTGCTCGGCAGTTGTCAGCAACTCAGGGGTGAGGTCGAGACCTGTCACCCGGGCGCCGCGCCGCGCCGCTTCGATCGCCACCGCCCCGGTGCCGCAGGCGACGTCGAGCACGTCGCGCCCGGCCAAGCCGAGCGGTGCGTCCGTGCCTGACAGCACCTCTCGGGACGCGTCACTGAACCAGTCCCCGAGGACCGCGTAGCTGCCGCTGCGCCAGACCGCGCGGGGGTCGTCGAGCGAGTCGTCGGCGGACATGGGACACCAGGGTACGTACGGACCCACCGGCGGCCCGGGATTAGCGACCGCTCTGCCCGTCGACCTCGTCGTCGGCGGCGTGCCGTTCGAGGAACGCGTAGACGTCGGTGCTGTCGACGCCCGGGAACACACCGGGCGGCAGGGCCGCCAGCAGGTGGCTGTGTGCGCGCGCCGACGGCCAGGCCTGTCCTGCCCATCTGTTGGCCAGTTCCTGCGGGGGCAGCCGGCAGCACTGTGGCGCCGGGCAGGTCGACCGCCGGCGCCGACCAGGCTCAGACCCGCGGAACCACTTGGCATGCGCGAACGGCACCCCGACGGTGACCGCAAACTCGCCGCCGGCGGACGGCTCCACGTGCGAGGTGCAGAAGTACGTTCCGGTCGGAGTGTCGGTCAGCTGGGTGTAGGTCCCGTAGCGGTCGGTGGATCCGAACACGCGGCGCGAGGCGAAATGCCGGCAGGCGAGCTGACCCTCGATCGCGCCGGTGCTGTCGGCCGGGTAGGGCAGCCCGTCGTTCTCGTACGCCTTGTAGATGGTGCCGGTCGCGTCGGTGCGGGTGAAGTGCACCCGCAGCCCGAGGTGCCGGGTGGCCAGGTTGGTGAAGCGGTGCGCAGCCGTCTCGTAGGACACCGCGAAGATGTCGCGCAGGTCCTCCATGGACAATGCCCGGTCGCGCTTGGCCTCGAGCAGGAACGGTGTCGCGGTCCGCTCCGGTACGAGCAGCGCGGCGGCGAAGTAGTTGGCCTCCACTCGCTGGCGCAGGAAGTCGGCGAAGTCCTGCGGGTCGGTGTGGCGCAGGGCGAAGTGCCCGAGGGTCTGCAAGATCACGTGCCGCTCGTCGTGTCCTGCTGGTCGCGGTGGCAGATAGATCCGCCGGCGGGCGAGGTCGCTGACCGACCTCGTCGAGTCCGGCAGGTCCGCGGCGTGGTGCAGGCTGAAACCGTAGTGCCGCGCCAGCTCGGCGATCGCCCGCTGCTGCAGCGCACCGGCGGAGTAGCCGATGGCGGCCAGCGCCTGCGCCGCGACGTCTTCGATGTCGGGGAAGTAATTGTCCTGCGCGCGCATGCGCCGACGCAGCTCGACGTTGGCTCGCCGAGCGGCCTCCGGGGTGGCGGCGAACCGCTCGTCGCGTCGTCTCAGCTCCTCGTGCAGGGCCACGACGTGCGCGAGCACGTCGGTCGGCACTCGCGGTCCCGGCCGCAGCGGGGGCAGGCCGAGCGTCGCGAACGAGGGATGGCGCCGCTCGCGCTCCAGCGCGATCTCCAGCGCGGCCCGCCGGCTGGGCGGCTCGGGGCGGAGCAGCTCGTCCACGGGGACGTCGAGCGCGTCGGCGAGCTTGTGCAGCAGCGACAGCTTTGGCTCGCGGCGCCCGTTCTCGATCATGCTCAGCGCCGACGTCGCGGTCCCCACCCGGGCGGCCAGGGTGGCGAGCGTCAGCTGCTGGGCGCGGCGGGTGTGGCGCACCCGGCGGCCCAGGGTGACCAGGTCGAAGGTGGGCTCGGAGAAGTCCGGCACAACCGGCACGCTAGCTGAACTTTGCCAGAATTTCACAGACACCGGGTGGTGCGACCCGGGCTGCGCGGCACCGATGGTGGTGACACCACAGAATTTTCACCGAATCTGGAGGACTGACTGTCCCATGACGACCGCCGACGAAATGCAGCGCCAGGCCGACGAGATCGAGACCCGTTGGGCGAGCGACCCCCGTTGGGCGGGGGTGCGGCGCCGGTACACCGCACATGACGTCGTCCGGCTCCGCGGGTCGGTGCAGGAGGAGTGCACCCTCGCGCGCCGCGGCGCCGAGCGGCTGTGGCAGCTCGTCAACGACGAGGAGTACGTGCACGCCCTCGGCGCCATGACCGGCGGTCAGGCCGTGCAGATGGTTCGGGCGGGTCTGCAGGCGATCTACCTGTCCGGATGGCAGGTCGCCGGCGACGCCAACCTCGCGGGGCAGACCTACCCCGACCAGAGCCTGTACCCGGCCAACTCGGTGCCCGCCGTCGTCCGGCGGATCAACAACGCGCTGGCCCGCGCCGACCAGATCACCTGGAGCGAGGGGACAACCGACGCCCCTGACTGGTTCGTGCCCATCCTCGCCGACGCGGAGGCCGGCTTCGGCGGGCCGCTCAATGCCTTCGAGCTGATGAAGGCCATGATCCAGGCCGGCGCGGCGGGCGTGCACTGGGAGGACCAGCTGTCGTCGGCCAAGAAGTGCGGCCATCTCGGCGGCAAGGTGCTGATCCCGACCGGGGCGCACATCGGCACCCTGAACGCCGCTCGGCTGGCGGCCGACGTGCAAGACGTCCCGACCGTCATCGTGGCGCGTACCGATGCGCAGGCGGCCAGCCTGCTCACCGCCGACGTGGACGAGCGGGATCAGCAGTTCGTCACCGGCGAGCGGACCGCGGAGGGGTTCTACCGGGTGTCCAACGGGATCGAGCCGTGCATCGCCCGCGGGATCGCGTACGCGCCGTACGCGGACCTGCTGTGGATGGAGACGGGCACCCCGGACCTCGAGACGGCGCGGCTGTTCGCCGAGGCGGTGAAGAAGGAGCACCCCGACCAGCTGCTCGCCTACAACTGCTCGCCGTCGTTCAACTGGAAGACCCACCTAGACGACAGTGCGATCGCGACGTTCCAGCGCGAGCTCGCGGCGATGGGCTACCGGTTCCAGTTCATCACCCTCGCCGGCTTCCATGCGTTGAACTACTCGATGTTCGAGCTGGCCAAGGGCTATGCGGAGACCGACATGAGCGCCTACGTCGAGCTGCAGGAGCGGGAGTTCGCGGCGGAGGCGGCCGGGTACACCGCGACCAAGCACCAGCGGGAGGTGGGCGCCGGCTACTTCGACCTGGTCGCCAGCGCGATCAACCCCGACGCGGAGACCCTGGCGCTCAAGGGGTCGACGGAGGAGGAGCAGTTCGCCTGACCCCACCAGCGACAACTCGGAGGGGGTCAGAGCAGGCGGGGGAGCCCGTCGTCGGTCGCTAACCACAGATCGGCCCGCTCCCGGGTGGCTTCCGCGGCGAAGTGCGCCTGCTCTTGGGCCGCCCACCACTCCCAGTACGGGGCGAACGTCTGGCCGTCCCGCGCCAGGCCCCGCTCCATCCGTACGTTGTGGCTCGCTTCGACCCACACCAGCAGTGCCTCGTGCGCAGCGCAGGCACGTGACCCCGCTGCGACACCCTCGACGATGATCACCTGCCAGCGGGGGAGCTCATGCCACTCGGCGTACGCCCCGGCGCTCCAGTCGTAGCGCTGCCACCGCGCCAGCCGGCCCGCCGACAGCGGCTCCAATACCCACTCGAGCAACCTCGGCACGGCGCCGGCGAGCCCGTCCCAGCCTGGGTACAGGTCGTCCATGTGGATGATGGGAGCGGCGGCGTCGACCGTCCCGAGCCGGTCGGCCAGCAACCCGGCCAGGCTGGTCTTGCCCGCACCCGCCGGCCCGTCGATGGCGATGACGGCCGGCCGCTCGTCGGTGCCGTCGGCTGCGGCTGCACGGGCCGCGGACACGAGCGGGGTCGGCAGCGGCAGCCCCAGCTCTCCGGTGCCGTGCTCACCCCTCACAGCTGGTCCACCCGCGTCACCTCGACCACCGCAGCGCCCGCCTCGTCACTCGCGGCGAGGTCGACGACCGCCGAGATGCCCCAGTCGTGGTGGCTCTCCGGGTCATCGAAGATCTGCCGCACCAGCCACCGCTCGGGGTCCGCCGGGGGCTCTTCGGTCACCATCAACAGGTGCGGGCCGCGGGCGTCGGCACTGTCGCCCAGCCACTCGTGCTCGTCGTAGTACGCCCCCATCGCCGCCTCCCACGCGTCGGCATCCCAGCCGGCGTCGGCATCCAGCTCGCCGAGCGCGTCCCACCGGCGCCTCGCGGCCAGCTCGACCCGGCGGAACATCGCGTTGCGCACCAGCACCCGGAACGCCCTCGGGTTCGCCGTCACCGGCCGCTCGGCCGCCTCGACCGGCCGCACCGCCACCACCTCGCCGCCGCCGTCCGGTGCCGTCAACTGCTCCCACTCGTCCAGCAGGCTGGAGTCGGTCTGGAGTACCAGCTCACCCAGCCACTCGACCACGTCGTCGAGCTCCTCGGTGCGGGCGACGGCGGGCACCCCGGTGCGCAGCGCCCGGTAGGCGTCGGCCAGGTAGCGCAGCACCGCACCCTCCGAGCGGGTCAGCGAGTACAGCGCGACGTACTCGCCGAAGGTCATCGCCCGCTCCCACATGTCGCGCACCACCGACTTGGGCGACACCTCGTGGTCGGCGACCCACGGGTGCCCGCTGCGGTACATCTCGTACGCCGCGTCCAGCAACTCGGCCAGCGGCTGGGGGTGGGTGACGTCGTCCAGCAGCTCCATCCGCTCCTCGTACTCGATGCCCTCGGCCTTCATCTGCGCGACCGCCTCGCCGCGGGCCGCGTGCTGCTGCGCCCGGAGCACCTGGCGTGGGTCGTCGAGCGTCGCTTCGATGACCGAGACGGTGTCCAGAACGTATGTCGGCGCCTCGGTGTCAAGCAGCTCCAGCGCCGCCAACGCGAACGTGGACAGCGGCTGGTTGAGCGCGAAGTCGGGCGGCAGGTCGACGGTCAGCCGCACCGTCCTACCGTCGGCGTCCGGCTCCGACAGCTGATCGACGACCCCGCCGGCGAGCAACGCGCGGTACGCGCCGATGGCGGTGTGGATGTGCCGCCGCTGCGCGGCCGGCGGCTCGTGGTTGTCGGTCAGCAGGTGCCGCATCGCGGCGAATGGGTCACCCGGCCGGGCGATCACGTGCATCAGCATCGCGTGGCTGACCCGGAAGTGGCTGGTCAGCGGCTCGGGGTCGGAGTCCACCAGCCGGTCGTGGGTCGCGCTGCTCCACGAGACGAACCCGTGCGGCGGCTTCTTCCGCACGATCTTGCGCTGCTTCTTCACATCGTCGCCGGCCTTGGCGATCAGCCGGGCGTTCTCCACCTCGTGCTCGGGCGCCTGCACGACGACGGTGCCGGCGGTGTCGAAGCCGGCCCGGCCAGCCCGGCCAGCGATCTGGTGGAACTCGCGCACCTGCACGTGCCGCTGGCGTACCCCGTCGTACTTGGCGAGGGCGGTGAACACCACCGTACGGATCGGCACGTTGATGCCCACGCCAAGCGTGTCTGTGCCGCAGATGACCGCCAGCAACCCCTGTTGGGCGAGGGTCTCGACGAGCCGTCGGTAGCGCGGCAGCATGCCGGCGTGGTGCACGCCGATGCCGTGGCGAACCAGCCGCGACAACGTGCGGCCGAAGCCGGCGGCGAAACGGAAGCCGCCGATCGCTTCGGCGATCGCGTCGCGCTGCTCGCGGCTGGCGACGCCGATGCTGGTCAGCGCCTGGGCACGTTCCAACGCCGAAGCCTGGGTGAAGTGCACGACGTAGATGGGTGCCTGCCCGCCCCCCAGCAGGTCGGTCAGGGTGTCCTGCAGAGGGGTGCGCTCGTAGTAGTGGTGCAGCGGCACCGGCCGCTCTGCCGAGGTGACGACGGCGGTCTCCCGGCCGGTGCGGCGGGTGAGGTCATCGGCGATGACGGTGACGTCGCCGAGGGTGGCCGACATGGCCAGGAACTGCGCCTGCGGCAGCTCGAGCAGCGGCACCTGCCAGGCCCAGCCGCGGTCGGGGTCGCCGTAGTAGTGGAACTCGTCCATCACCACCTGGCCGATGTCGGCGTCGGTGCCCTCGCGCAGCGCCTGATTGGCGAGCACTTCGGCGGTGCAGCAGGTGACCGGTGCGCGGGCGTTGACACTGGCGTCGCCGGTAAGCATGCCGACCCGATCAGCCCCGAACACCTCGCACAACGCGAAGAACTTCTCACTCACCAGCGCCTTGATCGGCGCGGTGTAGAAGGTGCGTCGTCCGTCGGCGAGCGCGGCGAAGTGCGCGCCGGTCGCGACCAGCGACTTCCCCGACCCGGTGGGGGTGGACAGGATCACGTTGCTGCCGCTGACGATCTCCATCAGCGCCTCGACCTGCGCCGGGTACGGCTCCAGCCCGGTCGAGGTGGCCCAGCCGGTGAACGTGTCGAACACGCCGTCGGGATCGGCGACCCCGGGTGC
>JACCYS010000095.1 GCA_013696365.1 Nocardioidaceae bacterium | reverse complement strand
CGTCGGGGTTGCGGCCTTGCTGGACGGTGCCGGACACGAGGTCACCCTCACGACCGGCGAACTCGCCGAACCGCTGCTCGTCCTCGGCATCGCGAAGTCGCTGCAAGATGACCTGACGGGCCGTCGTCGCGGCGATCCGTCCAAAGCCGGTCGGAGTGTCGTCCCACTCAGCCGGTGCGGGCCCGGCAGTCGGATCGCCGGTCGCCAGCCCGTCCGCACCGACATCGTCACCGGAGTGCCCGGCCGCGGACGCCTCACGTGCCCACACCACCACGTGCCCGGTCTTACGGTCCAGCTCGACGCGGGCGTGCGCCTGAGCTCCCTCGGTGCGCTCGTAGGCGACGAGCAGGGCCTGCTCGATCGCAGCCACCACCACCTCGAACGGGACGTCCTTCTCGCGTTCGAGCATGCGAAGCGCAGCCATGTCGATGTCCATGTCGCTCAGGCCTCCCGGGATGTGAACTCGACCTGCACCACGGCGCGCTTGACGTCGGCATAGGGCACCCGGTGCGGGTGGGCGTCGACCAGCACGTCCGCGGCCTGGTCGTCGGCGGCGGTGATCCGCCCGGTAAACGCCCGGGGCTCAGGGGCGTGCTCGACGATGGCGACCGACACCAGCCGGCCGATGTTGCGTGACCAGTGCCGGGGCAACGTCAAGGGGCGGTCCACCCCCCGGCTGGTGACCTCCAACGTGTACGGCCGCTCTCCCATCGCATCACTGGCGTCTAGCTCCTGCGAGACCGCCCGGGTGACCACAGCGATGTCATCCAAGGTGAGGTCACCAGCTCGGTCAATCACGAGGCGGAGCACGTGTCGACGTCCTGCCGTCGCCAACTCGACGGCATCGAGGTCCGCGCCGGCCGACCCGACCGTCGGGGTCAACAGCTGTTGAAGGCGGTCGTTGGATGACACGTTCATCGCCGCCTCCTTGCTGTGCGGTTGTGGTTGGTCTGGTGCCGACCCGCCCAAGCGGGGATCCCAGCCTATACGGGGTGCGGCCGGGTAGCGTCCATGCCCGTGGGCTCGACTCGGCTGTCTCGACGGCAAGCGCTGACCGTCGGCTGCGTGCTGGCTGCTGTCCCGGGAGCAGCCGCGTTGGCGGGGTGTCGGGGACCTGTGGACCGAGCAGAGCGCGACACTGAAACGCAACTCGCCGCCGAGACCGATGCATCCGCGGCGCAGCAGGTGGCACGTACTGCTGCCGACCTGTCTGCCACCATGCAGGCAACCGGGCGGCGGCACGCCGGCTTGCGCAACCTGTTGCAGCCGATGGCTGACCGGCACGCCGAACACGTGCACGCGTTCAGCTCGCAGACATCCCCGCCGACGGGGAGGAGCGGCAGGGTGCCAAGCACCGCCAAGGCTGCCCTGCGCGTGCTGCTGGGAGACGTTCAGCGTTCGGCCACGGCTGCTCGCGCTGCGGCCATGCACGTTGACAGCGGTGACCTCGCCGCTGCACTAGCCGCTAGCGCAGCCTGTCATGCCCAGCACGAGGTGCTGCTGTCTGCGGCAGCGGCGCAGGCGCCCGGTAGCGGGCAGTCCTGACGATAGTGTCGGGGTCGATGATGACCGCCGAGCAGTCGCTGTCTGCATTGCAAACCGCGCTGGCCGCCGAGCACGCGGCCGTGTACGCCTATGGGGTGTGCGGCGGGGTGCTGGACGGCGGCTCGTCTGCTGGCGTACGGGCGCGTGACGGCTACCTCGCCCATCAACAGCGCCGCGAGCGGCTGCAGCGGGAACTGCGAACGCTCGGTGCCGAGCCGGTGGCAGCGCTGCCCGGCTACGACCTGCCGGGACCGGTCACCAACGTCGGGTCCGCTGCCCGTCTCGCACGCCTTGTGGAAGACCGGTGCGCCGTCGGATACGCGGACCTGGTCCGCCAATCCACACCACCGGTACGCCGCCTGGCCGTGGACTGGCTCAGTGAGGCTGCCACCCGCGGGCTCGACTGGAGCGCGGAACCCACAGCCTTTCCCGGCTTTGAGGACAGGTAGGCGGTCCAGGCATCCGGCTTACCTGACCGGCCGAGAACTGGTCAGGCGCGGACGACCGAGACCAGGTGCGCCGGGGCCTCAGCGACAGCCACGTCCGCACGCACCCCCGTCGCGCGGTCGCGGACCTCGATAACACCCTCGGCCAAGTTGCGCCCGACCACCACGATCGTCGGGACGCCGAGCAGCTCAGCGTCTTTGAACTTCACCCCCGGCGATACCCTCGGCCGGTCATCGTAGAGCACCTCAACCCCGTGGGCGTCCAAGTCGTGCGCGAGCTGCTCGGCGGCCTCGAATACGGCGGGGTCCTTGCCGGTGGCGACGATGTGTACGTCGGCCGGGGCGAGCTCACGCGGCCAGACGATGCCGAGCTCGTCGTGCGAGTTCTCCACGACCGCGGCCACCGCCCGGGACACGCCGATGCCGTACGAGCCCATGGTCGGCGTCACGCGTTTGCCGTGTACATCCAGCACCGCCAGGTCCAGCGCTTCGGCGAAGCGGCGGCCGAGCTGGAAGATGTGCCCCATCTCGATGCCGCGGGCCGTCGCCAGCGTGCCGCCGTCAACCGGGCAGGTGTCCCCCTCGCGCACCTCCGCAGCCTCGATCGTGCCGTCGGCGGTGAAATCGCGACCGGCAACAAGGTGCAGCACATGCCTGCCGTCGGCGTCGGCACCGGTCACCCAGACCGTCCCCTCGACCACCCGCGGGTCCAGCAGGTACCGAATGCCGGATGCCTTCTCGGAGCCCAGCACCCCTGGCCCGATGTAGCCCTTGTGCAGCGAAGGGTTGGCGGCAAAGTCGGTCTCGGTGAAGGCAGCCAGCTCGGCCGGCTCGACCTGCGCCTGCAGGCGCTTCTCGTCCACCTCCCGGTCACCGGGCACGCCGATAGCGAGCGGCTCGCGCCGGCCGTCCGGGTGCTGCAGCACGACCAGCACGTTCTTCAGGGTGTCTGCCGCGGTCCACGCTCGGTCGCCGCGCGGGAAGGCCTCGTCCAGATGGGCCACCAGCGTCTGGATCGTCGGGGTGTTCGGGGTCTGCTCGGCGTGCGCGGCCGGCACGTCTGTGTGGTCGATCGCCGGGGGGGTGGGCACCCGCACCGCCTCTACGTTGGCGGCGTAGTCACAGGTCGTGCAGCGGACGTAGGTGTCCTCGCCGTCGGGCGCCGTGGCGAGGAACTCCTCGCTCGCCGAGCCACCCATGGCCCCCGACATCGCCGCCACGATCACGTAGTCGAAACCGAGCCGGTCGAAGATCCGCACGTACGCGGCGCGGTGCGCCTGGTACGAGGCGGTGAAGTCGTCGTCGGAGACGTCAAAGGAGTACGAGTCCTTCATCACGAACTCGCGCCCGCGCAGAATGCCCGCTCGGGGTCGTTGCTCGTCGCGAAACTTGGTCTGGATCTGGTAGATCCACAGCGGCAGGTCCTTGTAGGACGAGTACAGGTCCTTGACCAGCAGGGTGAACATCTCTTCGTGTGTGGGTCCGAGCAGGTAGTCGCCACCCTTGCGGTCCTTGACCCGAAAGATGTTGTCGCCGTAGTCGGTCCACCGGTTGCTCGCCTCGTACGGCTCGCGTGGCAGCAGAGCGGGCAGGTGTACCTCTTGGGCGCCGATGGCGTCCATCTCTTCGCGCACGATCCGCTCCACGTTGCGGAGCACCCGATAGCCCAGCGGCAGCCAGGAGTAGATACCCGGTGCCGCCCGGCGGATGTAGCCGGCACGCACCAGCAGCCGGTGGCTGGGCACCTCCGCGTCTGCGGGGTCGTCGCGCAGCGTGCGCAGGAAGAGCGTGGACATCCGCAGGATCATGGGCCGAGCCTATCCGCGGGCCGGAGCCCGACCTGCACGGGTTTCGCCCCCGCGCCCGAGCACAGCACGCCCACGTGCCCGAGCACAGGACGCGGAGAATCCCCGCCGGACGCTCGCGCCCTGCCCGGTGCGCGCTGTCGTCCGCCCGCTG
>JACCYS010000074.1 GCA_013696365.1 Nocardioidaceae bacterium | reverse complement strand
GAGCAGAGCGGTGTGGAACAACCCGGCCTGGCCCGGTCGTGCCAGTGGCAGGTCGGGGGTGTGCTCCAGCACGACCAGCCGTGTGTTGCCGCTGCCGAGCACGATGCGGCCGGCTTCGCCGCGGCTGGCTCCCGTGCTCGGGTTGTCCGTGGCGACGTCCATCAGGCCGAGCGCCTCGCGGTAGTACGCCGCCAACCGGTTCAGGTCCGCGGCGTGCAGCGTGACCGCCGACATGGTCGTGGTGGCCGGCAGGATCTGGGGCGCATACGAGGCGGGCGGCGCGGGGGCCTGGTCAGCGCCCAGGCGGCTGGTTGTCGTCATGGCTTGTCCCATCCTGATGCCAAGCTGTCGAGTCAGGTCGGTTCCTCGATATCGATGATAGTTGAAATCTGAATGGTATTCGACCGTCAAGATGCACCCGCCACTACCGCGGTGAATGCCACCTAAGTGCGACGACCCCAGGCCCGCGGTGGCAGGCTGGCCCGGGTGCGGACCCAGCAGCTGCGTCAGCTCCACACCGACTCGGAGCTCCTCGTCCTCGTCAACGTGTAGGACGTGGCCTCCGCTACGGCGGCGGCGGCGGCGGCCGCGCCGGGCTGCCGCGCCGTGGCGACGGCCTCGGCTGCGGTCGCCGCCAGCTTTGGCTTTCCCGACGGGGAGCGCATCCCCGTCGAACTGATGCTCCAGGCGATTGGTCGCATCGTCACCGCAGTCGACCTGCCGGTGACCGCCGACCTGGAGTCCGGGTATGGCGATGTCGACCGGACGATCCGTGCGGCGATCGGCGCCGGCGTTGCTGGGGCCATCCTCGAGGACGCGATGCGCCCGATCGACGAGTCGGTCGCGGCCGTCGAGACGGCCGTGCGGGCTGGAGCGGCCGAGGGGGTGCCGATCGTGCTCAACGCCCGTACGGACGTGTACTTACCCGACACCGGTCTGGACCGCGTCGGCCGGCTCGACGCCGCTAAGAGCCGGGGGATGACTTTTCTGGCCGGCGGCGCCGACCGCATCTTCGTGCCCGGGTGCTCACACCCTGACGAGATCGGCGAGCTGGTCAACTGTTTCGGACCCGGCCGGCTGAGCCTGCTGGCCATGCCAGGGGTGCCGAACCCGGCCGAGCTGCAGTCGCTCGGGGTGAGCCGGGTGTCGTACGCCCCCACCACAGCGATGGGCGCTGGCCGCGCTGGCCGAGCGTCAGCAACCGGCAGCCGTGTTCTTGCGCTTCGAGCCCGACCGGGCCGTCGTAGGTGGCGCCGCCAAGAACCCCAGCGTCGGCCAGCCTGTGCAGTGCGTTCGCAAGCTCTGTCCGTCCCAAGGCCGAGGGCAGATCAAGCCATCGACTGACCCCTGCGACTACCGGAAGGAGAAGTGGGCGACGTACCGGCGCTGCCACGGCGTCTCCACCGCACGTAGGTCGTAGTGCCGTCGGACGAAGTCCACGGCCTGGGCGGCCGGCACACCGTCCAGCACGGCGACACAGGCGAGCGCCGTGCCGGTCCGCCCTCGGCCGCCCGCGCAGGCAACCTCCACCCGCTCGCGCTCGGCTCGACGCCAAGCCTCCCGCAGCGAGTCGGCGGCGTCGTCGCGGTCTCGGGGCAGACCGTAGTCGCGCCACTTGACCCAGCGCACCTCCCAAGCGGTCGGGGGCGGAGGCCGGCTGAGCAGGTGCAAGGCGAAGTCGGGTGGCGGGCCGCTGGGCACAGGTCGGCGCAGCCCCCGGCCTCGCAACAGCCGTCCGGACGGCAGACGCAGTACGCCGTCAGCCGAGGGGTCCCACGTGCTGCCGATGACCGCGACGATACTGCGATTCCTGGCTCGCCGTGCTCCCGGCGGACCTTGACGAGGCGGTCGCGGGCCAGCAGGCTTGCGATCGCACATAGCCCGCGTGTTGAGGAAGCTGTACGGCCGTTTTCCGCCACCAGCCCGCCCCGGGAGGACCCATGTCAGAGCGCGCCGAAGACCGCACGGGCGCCGACGGCGCCTCGGGGTCGCAGCCGCAGCCCACCCAGCTGGCCTCCTCGGGCAGAGCCCGGTTCGTGGGCGCGATGTTCCTGATGGCCACCTCGGCGGTCGGCCCCGGGTTCATCACCCAGACCACCACCTTCACCGACCAGTTGCGGGCGGCCTTCGCGTTCGCCATCCTCGTGTCGGTCCTGGTGGATATTGCGATCCAGCTCAACGTGTGGCGGATCATCGGCGTCGCCGGTCGCCGCGCTCAGGATCTCGCCAACAGCGTGCTTCCCGGCGCCGGCTTCTTGCTCGCCGGTCTCGACGTGCTCGGCGGGCTGATCTTCAACATCGGCAATGTCGCGGGCACCTCGCTCGGCCTCGAGGCGATCCTCGGGCTCGATCCCAAGATCGGCGGCGCGATCTCGGCAGGGGTGGCGATCGTGATCTTCCTGCTGCGCCGGGCCGGGATGGCGATGGACCGGCTGGTGATCGTGCTGGGCGTGGTCATGATCGCGTTGACCACGTACGTTGCCATCACCTCGAGTCCGCCTGTCGGGGACGCTCTCGTCCAGACGGTGGCGCCGGAGACCGTCGACTTTCTGGTCATCACCACCCTCATCGGCGGCACCGTCGGCGGCTACATCGTCTACGCCGGGGCGCACCGGCTGGTGGACAACGGGGTGCGCGGTGTGGAGAACGTCAAAGAGATCACCCGCAGCTCGGTCATCGGCATCGCATTGACCGCCGTCATGCGTGTGCTGCTGTTCCTGGCGGTCCTCGGGGTTGTCGCCGGCGGGGCGAAGCTCGACCCGGAGAACCCGCCCGCGTCGGCATTCGACGCAGCTCTCGGCACGGGCGGTCAGATCGTCTTCGGCGTCATCTTGTGGTCGGCCGCGATCACCTCAGTGATCGGCGCCTCGTACACCTCGGTGTCCTTCCTCAAGGTGCTGGGTCCGTGGGTCGCTCGCTACGAGCGGTGGGTCGTCGTGGGGTTCATCGCCTTGTCGGCCGCGCTGTTCCTGGTCCTCGGCGCCGCGCCCGTCCAGCTGCTGATCTTCGCGGGCGCCTTCAACGGGCTGATCCTGCCCGTCGGACTCGGCTTGCTGCTCTGGGTGGCCGCCCGGCGGCTGGACCTGCTGCACGGCTACGCCTACCCACGCTGGCTGGTGGGGATCGGGGCGCTGGCGTGGATCCTCACCGTCTACCTCGGCTACAACTCGCTCACCGGTCTGGCCGAGCTGTTCTGAGCAGCGGGAGGCGGCGGCGTGGACCTCAACAGCGACCTCGGCGAGGGGTACGGGATCTGGACGCTCGGCGACGACGAGGGGCTGCTCGAGGTCGTCACCAGCGCCAACGTCGCCTGCGGTGCTCATGCCGGTGACCCCCAGATCATGGGCCGGGTCTGCGCGGACGCCGCTGCTCACGGTGTCGTCATCGGGGCGCAGGTCGGTTATCGCGACCTCGCAGGGTTTGGACGTCGCTTCCTCGACGTCGAGCCGGCGGAGCTGACCGCCGACGTGCTGTACCAGATCGGCGCGCTGGAGGCGTTCGCGCGGGTTGCCGGCAGCCGGGTCGCCTACATCAAGCCGCACGGGGCGCTGTACAACGCCATCGTCGAGCACGAGGAGCAGGCGGCCGCGGTCGTGGCGGCGGTGCGGGCCTACGACCCCGCGCTGCCGGTGTTGGGGCTTCCCGGGTCCGCCTGGCTGCGGCTGGCTGACGAGGCGGGACTGCATACCGTCGCGGAGGCCTTCGCCGACCGGGCGTACACCCCGGAGGGCCGGCTCGTGTCCCGCCGGCTCCCCGACGCCGTGCTGCAGGACGTCGACGAGGTGGCGCGGCGCTGCGTGCGGTTGGCGACGCTCGGCGAGGTCGAGGCCGTCAACGGTGACGTCGTCGACGTGCACGCCGACTCGATCTGCGTGCACGGTGACAGCCCGGGGGCGCTGGCGATGGCTCGGGCGGTGCGGACAGCGCTGTCCGAGGCGGGCGTCGATCTCGCCGCCTTCGCATGAGGCTGCTGCCCTGCGGAGACGCCGCGGTGCTTGCCGAGCTGGACGATCTCGATGCGGTGCTCGACCTCTACGGCGCGCTACTCGACACCGCCCTGTCAGGTGTCGTCGACGTCGTCCCCGCGGCCCGCACGCTGCTCGTGCGCTTCGACCCGTCGAAGACGGACGCCGGCGCGGTCGCGCGCACGCTGCGGTCCACCCGCCCGCGTGGCGGCTCCTCCCGTCCCAAGCACGCCCCGGTGGAGATCCCGGTTCGCTACGACGGTGACGACCTGCCGGATGTGGCCCGGCTCACCGGGCTCCCCGAGGCCGAGGTCGTCGACCTGCACACCTCCATCGAGTGGACGGTGGCGTTCGTCGGCTTCGCCCCCGGGTTCGGCTATCTTGTCGGCGGTGACGAGCGGTTGCACGTGCCGCGTCGCGACGACCCGCGCACCCGCGTTCCGACCGGTTCCGTCGGACTTGCCGGCCCCTTCAGCGGGGTCTACCCGCGCGACTCCCCCGGCGGCTGGCAGCTCATCGGGCGTACCGACGCGGTGCTGTGGGACCTCGACCGTGACCCGCCGGCACTGCTCGTGCCCGGCGCCCGGGTCCGCTTTCGGGACGTCGGATGAAGGCGCTCGTCGTCGAGCAGGCCGGGCCCGCCACCACCGTGCAGGATCTCGGTCGGCCCGGCCTGGTCCGGCTCGGTGTCGGCGAGTCCGGCGCGGTGGACCGGCGCAGCCTGCGGCTGGCCAACCGGCTGCTCGGCAACGCAGAGGACGCCGCGGGCCTGGAAGTGACGCTCGGCGGCCTTGCGGTGAGAGCGCGCGGCGACCTGCTGGTGTCGGTCACCGGTGCCGTGGGGCCGCTGAGCGTGGACGACCGCGGTGTTGCGGGGAACAGTGTCGTTGCCCTGCCCGACGCGTCAGTGCTGACGGTGGGGACACCGGCGGGCGGGCTGCGCTCCTACCTCGCGGTGCGCGGCGGCATCGACGTGCCGCCCGTGCTGGGGTCCCGGTCGACCGACGTCATGTCGGGGCTGGGCCCGCCCCCCGTCGAGCAGGGTGCGGTGCTGTCCGTCGGGCCGTCGCCGGGCGACTGGCCGGTCGTCGACCTGGCCGCGGTCCCTGCGCCCCCCGACGACGAGGTGGAGCTGCGTGTCGTCACCGGGCCGCGAGACGACTGGTTCACGCCGGCGGCGATGGAGTCGCTGCTGCAGGCCAGCTATGAGGTCACCAGCGACAGCAACCGGGTGGGCATGCGGCTGCATGGTCCCGCGCTCGATCGGGCGGTGGACGACGAGCTGCCCAGTGAGGGTGTCGTGCGCGGCGCCTTGCAGGTGCCCAGCGGCGGCCAACCCGTGCTGTTCCTGGCCGACCATCCGGTCACGGGCGGCTACCCCGTGATCGCCGTGGTCATCGGGGACGACGTCGACCGTGCCGGCCAGGCTCGACCGGGCCAGCACCTGCGCTTCCGGCGTGTTCAGGGGAAGGGGTACTCGTGACGGAGCCAGCCTGGAAGAGCCCTACCGACGCCCGGGCGGAGTTTCGTGGCGGGCTGCGCGTGCCGACGGCCGGGTGGTGCGCCGGGTGGACGCAGGCGAACCTGATAGCGGTCCCTCGGGCGCTCGCGTACGACATGCTGATCTACGCCCAGCGCAACCCGCGGCCGTGCCCGGTGCTGGACGTCTCCGACCCCGGTGTGGTGTCCACCAGGCTGTTCGGCGGGGACCTGCGCACCGACCTGCCGGCCTACCGGATCTTCGAGCGAGGTGAGCTCGTTGGCGAGGTGGCCGACGCGCGGGCGGTGTGGCGCGACGACCTGGTCGCCTTCCTCATCGGCTGCAGCTTCACCTTCGAGGCGGCTCTGGCCGAGGCCGGGGTGACCCTGCGCCACCAGGAGATGGGGGTCAACGTGCCCATGTACCGGACCTCCCTCCGCACCCTTCCCGCGGGTCGTCTCGGCGGTCCGCTGGTGGTGTCGATGCGTCCCGTACCGGCATCATTGGTCGCCACTGCTGTAAAGGTGACGGCCCGCTATCCCGCGGTCCACGGCGCGCCCGTGCACGTGGGCGACCCGCGGACGATCGGCGTCACGGACCTCGACGCGCCCGACTTCGGTGACCCGGTAGAGGTGCGGCCGGGGGAACTGCCCGTCTTCTGGGCCTGCGGGGTGACGCCGCAAGCGGCGGTGATGGAGTCCAAGCCCGACTTCGCGATCGGCCACGCGCCGGGGCACATGGGCATCACCGACGCCCGGGACAGCGAGTACCTGGTGCCCTGAGGACTCCCGTTCCGGTCTGCGGAAATGACGATCCGGACCCGCATCGCCTCGGCCGCACCGTCGGTGTACTGGCACCGTAGACCGACTCCTTGTTGGTCCTGGTCGAGGACAGGTTTGTCACGGTCGCACCATCCCCGTCTGGGCACGCTCGACGCAACGCCCGAAGCATCGGCCTTGTCGGCGGAGTGGTCCGCCAGCCCTCACTCGCATCGGGCCCCTGCTCGACGAGTCTGCATGCGAGGTGCGGAGAAACTAGGCGGGGGTGACAAAGCGGCACGCGGTTCGCGAGTCACTCGGCCAGGAGCCGCCGTGCCCGGCACCCCAGGTCGCCGAGCTCCACTCGGCCGGCGTAGGCCGCGGCGGCCAACAGGGCGGCCAGGCCGAGCACCTCGTCCACCAGCGGTACGTCGGCAAGGTCCTGCTGGCCGATGTCGTGCAGGGTCGTGCGCTCGGTGCGCGAGGCAATGACCGGGTCACCGATGCCCTCGACCCACCCCCGCGTGCGCCAACCAACGCTCCGATCGTCCCCTCGCCGGGGCTCCACCGCGAAGACCCGGTCGGCCCGGGCGTACTTGCCGAAGCCCGGTGAGACCATGCGCGATTCAGGCACCATGCTCGGATCATGAGCGAACCGACAGCCGTCTCGGGCCCGGGGATGCCTGCGGCCTGCGGCCCGCGGCCTGCGGGCGGCGCAGGCGGTGTGCGCGACCGGTCGACCGGTCGTCATCCAGTGCGGGGTTGTGGACCACCGCAGCAGTGGGCGGTGGGCGCTATCCTCGCACTCGATCCATGGCCGATCATCTTAGGCAACCGCACGTCCTCCGGGCGCTGTCACGCCGAGCGTCACGCGCGTGATGCGCCGCGCTCAGCGCAGCCTTGACCAACCGGGTGGAGGTCTGCCCCAGAACGCGCGACAGTGTGGCAATGACCACCGAGAGCGAGGTCCGGCGGCTGTGTCTCGCAATGCCGGGGGTGACTGAACGCAGCAGTTGGGCTCAACCCGCCTGGTTCGCCCGCACCCTGATGGCGCGCATGTGGGACGACGGCGTGGTCACCGTGAAGACCGACGAGCGCGACGCCCTCGCCAGCGGCGCCCCTGAGACCTACTTCTGGACCCCGCACCACGAGAGGTCGACAAGCCTCGTCCTCGTACGGCTCGCGCACGTGGAGATCGACGAGCTTCGGGAGTTGCTCGAGGAGTCCTACCGGATGGCGGGAGCACCGAGTGGCCACTAACTGCCTTGTCACCGTCCACCGCGCTCGACCAACGCCGGCGCGGCGGACAAGGTCGCCGGGCCGCCTATCGCGGCGATGCGTTGCAGCTCGCCGGTCTCGAACTCCCAGGCCAGGACGTCGTCGCCGAGCCTCAGCAGCACGATGCCGTTGTCTAGCCAGCCGACGGGTGCGGTCCGGAGGGCGAGCCCGAACGACATCGGTAGCTGTGCGAGGTTCGCACCGGTCGCCCGGTCGACCACCATCAGTCCCTCCCGCTCGGTGTTGCCCCCGGGGACGGCTCCACGCGTTCACCGACCGAACGAAAGCCAGCCGGTCGGCGCTCGCAGCCGTCGTGTCGGTAGAAGTTGGTGAAGACGTCGACACTGAGCGGGACGGTACGAGTCCCGCCGTCCCATAGGTGCGCATCTCCCACGGCCATGCCGCACCCCCAGCAGCCTCGTGCAACTCGACTGCACCCCCGTCAGCAGCGAACGTTGTGGCGTACGACATGCCGCTGTAGGCGGCGTCGCTCACCGACCCGTCGCGCAGGTCCAGCAGCCGGCCGCGACGACTCTGCTCGGTTGTCGTCAAACACGTGGTCACCATCAGGGGCCCAGATCGCCGTCTGGTTGAACCCCGGCACGTCGTAGCGTTGGTGATCGCCGGTCGTGAGGTCGACGACGACCGACTGCGGCTGCGGAACCGCCAACATTCGCCCGTCCCAGGACAGGCTGGTGGGTTGCAGGCTCGACGAGCCGTAGCCCAGAGGGTCTGTGGCCGGCACCAGCCGCGGTGAGTCGACCCGACGCCACCGGCCGTCAGTCCCTGAGCTCGCGCGAGCGCAGCGGTGGGAGGTCGGGCTGGTGGCGATTCCGATGGCCGTCATCGGCGTTGTCATCGGATCCGCCACCGTGTTGTTCCTCTCGGGTGGGTCGACCCGAGACGCCTGGGTCCCTCTTCTCGTCGACGTCGCCACCGTGGTGCTGGTGCTGGTGCTGGTGCTGGTGTGGGTGGCGGTCCACGCCTCGACCCGGATGACGTGGCCGTGGCTCGTCCGCGCGGCAGCACCGGCCAACCTCCGCACGCCCTGATTCCGCACCGTGTCCGGTCCACGCCGGGGTCCGCGGCTAGGCCAGCACCTCGGTCTCCAGCCGTGCGTAGCTGGTCTCCATCCCGTCGGTTATCCCGGTGGCGAGGATGGCGTCCCGAGTGTCGACGTCGGGGAACGACATGACGACGGCGAGCAGCGTGCCGGTGGGGAGCGCGGTGAGCGTGAGCTCGTTGACGATGTCCGCACCGGGTGTGCCGATCATCCGCTGGGTGGTCACCTGGCGGTACGGCGGAGCCATCTCGAGCAGCTCGCCCTCGAAGCCGAAGCGGCCCTCGCCGCCGTCGACCGGCTCCCACTCGTACCGGTACTTGTCGCCGACCGTGGTCGCCACCTCGCAGACCGGCATCGTCCAGCCGTCGGGGCCGAGCAGCCAGCGCTGCAGCAGGTCGGGGTCGTTGTGTGCGCGCCAGACCTGCTCGACGCTGCCCCGGATCACCCGGCTGATGCGCGCCTGGGTGTCGGATAGCAGCTGGCTGCTTGCGACTTGTCCGGCGGCGAACGAGGTGAGGTCGGCGAGCACCGCGTCCATCTGGCCCATCGCCTCGCGCAGGCCCTCCTCCATCCCCATCTCGAGCAGCTGCTCGAGGTCGGCCAGGGAGCTGAAGTACGTCGTGGTGGTGACCCGCGACCCGGCGTCGGTCTCTTCGAAGGCGAAGTGCATGCGCATCGACGGCAGCTCGGGGTTCGGTTCGCCGTCCGCCGCCACGAACCCGTCACGGACCTCGAAGCTCTTGAGCGGCTCGACCGAGAGCCACTCCCAGTAGCCACCATGGGTGTCCCCGTCGGGACCCGTCATCGCGTACGTCGACCGCCCGCCGGCAGCCGCGTCGTGGCGGGCGAAGGTGGCTGGGTAGGTCGGCGGGCCCCAGAAGCGCTCCAGCTGTCGCGGGTCGACATAGGCCTCCCACAGCCGCTGCACGCCGGCTGAGAAATCCGCGACCACGGTCAGCGTGAGCGCATCGGTGTCGCGGGTGACGGACGTCAGGGGCATGAGTGTCTCCTTCATTCAGTCCTCGGCGAGGAGCGTGTCGAGCCGGTCGATGCGGGAGCGCCAGATCTCCGCGTACCGGTTCAGCAGATCTTGGGCCTGGCGGATCGTCTCGGGGTTGCCGCGGACGATGCGTTCGCGGCCGAGGGGCTTCTTGGTCACCAGACCAGCTCCCTCCAGCACGCCGACGTGCTTCTGGATGGCCGCGAACGACATGTCGTACGCCGCGGCCAGCTGTGACACCGACGCCTCGCCCGCCATGGTGCGGCGGAGGATGTCGCGCCGGGTCACGTCTGCGAGGGCCCGGAAGATCCGGTCCACCTCGGCGTCACCGAGTTCCAGACGTACAACCATTAAGTTGTACGTTAGCCGGGGCGGTCAAATGCGTCAAGGACCGGAAACAACCGGGTCAGCGACGTCCGCCGGCGGCGAGGTTGGCGAGGGCTCGGGCAATCTCGGTATCGCGGTCGGCGGCGGCGTGTTGGTAGACCAGCGCGGCATCGGGGGGGAGTGCCCGAGCCGCCGCATCAGCTCGGCGGTGCTGGCCCCGGTGGCCGCCGCCAGCGTGGCCCCGGTGTACCGCAGCTCGTGCACCCGTACGGGAGGAAGCCCGCACCGGTGAACGGCGCGGCGGAAGGTCAGTGCGAAGTTGGACCGGGCCAGGTAGTTGCCAGTACGGGTGCCGAACACCACCGCTTCGTCGCCCGCCGGCACGTGCGCGTCGAGGGTGGACAGCGACCGCGGTCGCGACGAAGTCGGGGAGGGCGACGGTGCGCCTGCCGGCGTCGGTCTTGGGTGGCCCGACGTCCCAGCGGCCGTTGAGGTGCCCACGGATCGCTCCACGGTCAGCACCGCTCCGCCCGGGGTGAGGTCGCCGCAGCGCAGCGCGGTGGCTTCGCCGAAGCGCAGCCCGCCGAAGGCGAGGACCAGGATCAGGATCAGGATCAGGATCAGGGCGCTGTAGCAGGCGGGGACGGCGGCGGCGAGGGCGTGTACCTCGGCGGCGGTCAGTGCCCGGGTGGGGCGGGCGGGTTTCGGGGTGCCGGCCCCGCGGAGCCGGCAGGGGTTGGCTGCGATCACCTCGTCGGCGACGGCGACCTGCAGCAGCGAGCGAAGGAGGCGGTACGACTGGGCCAGCACGGTCGGCCCGGTGCTCGCCGCGGCGTGGTCATGCCAGCTGCGCACGTGCTGGGCGCTCACGTCGGCGACCGTCATCTGCTCCCAGACCGGCGACAGGTGGCGCGTCCACAGCCCGGTGTAAAGGGCGCGGGTGCTCTCGCGCAGGTCGGTGCGGACCAGGTAGTCGGCGGCCCAGGCGCCGACCGTACGTCGGCCGGCCTCCGGCGCCCACCAGGCCCTGCGGACCACGTCCGCGTGCGCGGTGGACAGCCAGGCGCGGGCGTCGGCCTTGGTCCGGAACGACGCAGAGCGGCGTAGGCTGTCGGGGCCGGTATAGCGGGCCCGCCACCGCCCCGGCCGGTGCAGTACTACCCGCCGCCCATGCAAGAGCACGCCCGCTCACTGTCCCGATAGCCACATGCGGACCACACCGGGGCGCGGGTGAGTCCCGTGGAGTGGTGTAGATCTTCCGCGTGATTCTCTGCGGGGGGATCAGACTATGCGCTCTGGACCGCGGCGGTCGTGGTTACCTCCTGGGCCGTTGTCGTGTCGATGGCGAGGACGGTGGGCGCCGGCGGGGTGAGCTGGGCCATCGATCCTTCGGAGAGGTAGCGGCGCTCGGCGACCTGCCACTCGTCGTGGGCCTCGATCAGCACACAGGCCGAGAGCCGGAGCAGTGCGGCGGCGTTGGGAAAGATCCCGACCACATCGGTCCTGCGCTTGACCTCGCGGTTCAACCGTTCCAACGGGTTGGTCGACCAGATCTTGCGCCAGTGGGCCTCGGGGAAGTCGGCGAACGCGGTGATCTCCTCCTTCGCGTTGCGCAGCATCTCGGCCACCGCGGGGAGCTGCGGTTCGAGCATCACCGCGACGACCTCGACCTGTCCACGCACGAGCTTGCCGGTGGGTTGGGCGAAGATGGTGCGGATCGCGGCCGCGACCATGTCGGCGTGGCCCTTGGGGACCTTGGCGAGCACGTTGCGCATGAAGTGGACCCGGCAACGCTGCCAGGCGGCACCGGCCATGGTCGCGTCGATGGCGTTCATCAGGCCGCGGTGGTGATCGGAGATGACCAACTGGACTCCACCCAGGCCGCGGTCGCGCAGGCCGCGGAGGAACTCGGTCCAGAAGTCGGTGGTTTCTGAGTCGCCGACCGCG
>JACCYS010000073.1 GCA_013696365.1 Nocardioidaceae bacterium | reverse complement strand
CCCACCCTCACCAGAGCACCCACCAACCCCCGCACCATGTGGTGACAGAAGGCATCGGCTTGCACGTGCAGCACTGCCAACCCGCCCTGGTCTCGCGACCAGCTCAGCTGCTGCAGGTCCCGCACTGTGGTGGCCCCCTGGCGGGCGCGGCAGTACGCAGCGAACTCATGGACTCCGCGCAGCCGGGCAGCGGCGTCGTTCATCACGCTGAGATCCAGCGACTGCGCATGTGACCAGACATAACCCCGAGTCAGCGGATCGGGCAACGATGTCTCGTCCCGGACCCGATAGGCGTAGCGACGCCACAGCGCCGCGAACCGGGCGTCGAAGCCAGCAGGTGCGACCGCGACGTCACGCACTCGTACGTCGTCGTCGAGCACAGCGTTCAACCTACGAAGAAGCACGGCGGGCCACTGCTCTGGTGTTCGGCCGCCGCAGGCCGCGAGCACGCCCGGCGCCAGATCGACGTGCGTGACCTGCCCGCGCGCATGCACCCCGGCGTCGGTGCGGCCGGCGCAGGTGACGAGCGGAGCTTGCTGTCGCAGAACCGCGGCGAGGGCCGACTCGACGCTCCCCTGCACCGTCCGCAACCCCGGTTGCCGTGCCCACCCAGCGAAACTGGTGCCGTCGTAGGCGAGGTCGACGCGCACACGCAGGAGCCCGCGGCCATCGACGGCGGCGGGCTCGTGCGTCTTCATGCGCTGCGACGTTGCCTGGCTGGGCGGCTCAGGCCTTGCCCTCGGTGTCCGCACCCTCGCCGGTGGCGGCCTCCTCGGACTCAGCGTCGGCCTCGACAGCCTCCTCCTCGCGGGCGTCCTCCTCCACCGGCTCTTCTTCCTCAACCGGGGCCGGCGGCGGAGTGGCCGTCGCGGCTGCGGGCGGAGAAGCAGCGGTGGTAGTCGCAAACTCCCTCGCCTCGACCAGCTCAATCACGGCCATCGGCGCGTTGTCGCCATTGCGCGGCCCGAGCTTGGTGATTCGGGTGTACCCACCCGGTCGGGTGGAGTAGTTCGGCCCGATCTCGGTGAACAGCGCATGCACGACGCTCTTGTCCCGGATGACGCGCAGCACCTGACGGCGGTGATGCAGATCGTCACGCTTTGCTTTGCTGATCAGCCGCTCCGCGAACGGGCGGAGCCGACGGGCTTTCGCCTCGGTGGTCGTGATCTTGCCGTGCTCGAACAGGCTGGTTGCGAGGTTGGCAAGCATCAGACGCTGATGCGCGGGGCTGCCACCCAGGCGGGCGCCCTTGGTGGGGGTAGGCATGGTCTGCTCTCCTGTGTCACTGGCTCGGTGGTTGATCGGGGGGCCACGGGGGCGGAGTCCCCGTGTGTGTCAGTACTGCTCGTCCTCGACGTAGGTCTGGTCGTCGTCACCGTAGGCTTCGATGGCGGCCTGCGGGTCGAAGCCCGGTGCGCTGTCCTTGAGCGCCAGGCCCATCTCGACCAGCTTGGCCTTGACCTCGTCGATCGACTTGGCGCCAAAGTTGCGGATGTCGAGCAGGTCCTGCTCGCTGCGTGAGATCAGCTCGCCGACAGTGTGGATGCCTTCACGCTTGAGACAGTTGTACGACCGCACGGTGAGGTTGAGGTCCTCCACTGGCAGGGCCAGATCGGCGGCCATCTGCTCGTCCACCGGGGAGGGGCCGATGTCGATGCCCTCGGCCTCCACGTTGAGCTCGCGGGCGAGACCGAACAGCTCAGTCAGCGTCTTGCCGGCGCTGGCGACAGCGTCCCGCGGGCGGACGCTCGGCTTCGTCTCGACGTCGATGACCAAGCGGTCGAAGTCGGTGCGCTGCTCCACTCGGGTGGCCTCAACCTTGTAGGTCACCTTCAGTACCGGGGAGTAGATCGAGTCGATCGGCAGCCGACCGATCTCACCGTCACCCGGGTTGTTCTGCACGGCGGACACGTAGCCGCGACCGCGCTCGACGACGAGCTCCATCTCGAGGCGACCGTCGTCGTTGAGAGTGGCCAGGTGCAGCTCGGGATTGTGGATCTCGACCCCGGCTGGCGGGGCGATGTCACCGGCTGTGACATCGCCTGGTCCCTGCTTGCGCAGGTACATCACCACCGGCTCATCCTCCTCCGACGACACGACTAGTGCCTTGAGGTTGAGGATCAACTCGGTGACGTCCTCTTTCACGCCCTCGACCGAAGAGAACTCATGCAGTACTCCGTCGATCTTGAGCGAGGTAACCGAGGCGCCAGGGATTGACGACAGCAGGGTGCGACGCAACGAGTTTCCCAGGGTGTAACCGAAGCCGGGCTCCAAGGGCTCGATGGCGAACCGCGAACGGTGCTCGCCAACAACCTCCTCGGACAGAGTGGGGCGCTGGGCGATGAGCATGTGATCTTCCTTTCCGGGCCGACCGCTATATGTCGACGCGGGTATGCGGGCGGTGGGGTGTTACTTCTTGGAGTAGAACTCCACGATCAGTTGCTCCTGTACGGGGACGTCGATCTGCTGGCGGACCGGCAGCTGGTGCACGAGCACGCGCATCCGCTCCGGCAGGACCTCCAGCCACGCCGGCACGACCCGCTCGCCGTGCGTCTCGCGGGCGACGATGAACGGCGTCTGCTCGACGGACTTGGTCCGAACGTCGATGACGTCATGGGTCCCCACCTGGAACGACGGGATGTCGACCTTGCGGCCGTTGACCTGGAAGTGACCGTGCACGACCAACTGGCGGGCGTGCCGACGGGTGCGGGCGAAGCCGGCCCGATAGACGACGTTGTCGAGTCGGCCCTCAAGCAGCGCCAACAGGTTGTCGCCGGTCTTGCCGGCACGCCTGCTGGCCTCGTCGTAGTAACGGTGGAACTGCTTCTCCAGCACACCGTAGGTGTAGCGCGCCTTCTGCTTCTCTTGCAGCTGGAGGCGGTACTCGCTCTCCTTGACGCGGCCACGACCATGCTGACCGGGTGGGTAGGGACGACGTTCGAAAGCCTGGTCTCCACCGACGAGGTCTACCCCGAGTCGGCGCGACTTCTTCGTCATGGGTCCGGTGTATCGGGCCATGTGAGTCAGGTGCTCCTTGGACGGATGGGAGGGACAGGGATCAGACGCGGCGGCGCTTGGGCGGCCGGCATCCGTTGTGCGGGGTGGGCGTCACGTCAGAGATGGTGCCAACCTCAAGGCCGACGGCGCCGAGCGAGCGGATGGCGGTTTCGCGACCGGACCCCGGACCCTTGACGAAGACGTCGATCTTCTTCATGCCGTGCTCCATCGCCCTCCGACCTGCTGCCTCGGCAGCCATCTGTGCGGCGAACGGGGTGGACTTGCGTGAGCCCTTGAAGCCGACTGTGCCGGCGCTGGCCCACGAGATGACTGCCCCGCTGGGATCGGTGATCGTGATGATGGTGTTGTTGAACGTCGACTTGATGTGCGCCTGACCGGCGCTGATGTTCTTCTTCTCCTTGCGGCGCACCTTCTTGGCGCCCGCCTGACGGCCCTTGGGAGGCATCTGTACTCCTGGCTACTGGGGGATCGAGGTCTGCAGAGATCGGCTGGGTGGCCGTCACGGTGCCCGCTAACGGACCTTCTTCTTGCCGGCGACCGTGCGCTTGGGGCCCTTGCGACCACGTGCGTTCGTCCGCGTGCGCTGGCCACGCACCGGCAGGCCGCTGCGATGGCGCCGGCCCTGATAACTGCCGATCTCAACCTTGCGACGGATGTCGGCGGCAACCTCGCGACGCAGATCACCCTCGACCTGGAAGTTGCCTTCGATGTAGTCACGAAGCTTGACCAACTGCTCGTCTCCGAGCTCGTGCACCCGCAAGGTCGGGCTGACACCGGTGTCGGCCAGCGCCTGCTGGGCGCGGGTGCGGCCGATGCCGTATATGGAGGTGAGTGCGATCTCGACCCGCTTCTCGCGAGGGAGGTCGACACCAACGAGGCGTGCCATGGTGGTCGTCCTTTCACTTCTCGGAGGTGTCGTGCGTGTCGCATCCCGGCTGACCTAAGCCGAGCCCCGGCCTCCGACCGGGGGTGGCACGTCCGCTCACGAGGAACCGTGAACGAGCGCGAGCGAGCACGCTTTGGTGGTGCGCTGCGGCGGCTGGTTCAACCCTGCCGCTGCTTGTGGCGCGGATTGGAGCAGATCACCATGACCCGACCGTTGCGGCGGATCACCTTGCACTTGTCGCAGATCTTCTTGACGCTGGGCTGAACCTTCATTGCTGTCTCCGAAGCTGGGTGGGGCTGTACGGCCGGCTCACTTGTAGCGGTAGACGATGCGTCCACGTGTCAGGTCGTACGGGGAGAGCTCAACCACGACCCGGTCCTCGGGCAGGATCCGGATGTAGTGCTGACGCATCTTGCCGCTGATGTGGGCGAGCACCTTATGCCCGTTGGTCAGCTCCACCCGGAACATCGCATTGGGCAGCGCTTCGACCACCGAGCCCTCGATCTCGATGACCCCTTCCTTCTTCGGCATGTCCTCCGCAATCTGGTCGTGAGCATTCGGCTGCCACCGGATGGGACCGGGGGCTGGTCAATGGGACGGCACGCCGGGCGCCACTGAGCCGGTGGCTGCAAGACCAGTGGCTCAACAGAACTGAACGCAGACGTACCAACGGGAAAGTCTACGTCAAGCACCGCCTGCGGGTCGAATCCAGGCATGCGCCCGCAGAGCGTACTGATCATTCACCGTGCCGCGGCCCGCACACCGAGGCAGGCCAACCGCTCCCGGCCGCCATCGAGTGCGGTAAGCACCCATGGGCCGTCCTCGGTGAGGATGACGGTGTGCTCGAAGTGCGCGGCCCACGAACCGTCGGTGCTGACGACCGTCCAGTCGTCGGCCAGGACCGTTGTTTCCGGGCTGCCGAGGGTGATCATCGGCTCGATGGCGACTGCTAGTCCCGGCACCAGCCGAGGGCCCCGCCCTGGTTTACCGGTGTTCGGCACGTTCGGCGGCTGATGCATCTGCGAGCCGATCCCGTGCCCGACGTAGTCCTCGATGATCCCCAGCCGCAGGTCCACGCTGCGGACGTGTGTCTCGACCGCAGCGGAGATGTCGGTGACCTTGCCACCTGAACGCATCGCCGCGATGCCGTGCCACAACGCCTCCTCGGTGACCTGCAGCAGCTCGTGCACCTCCGGCGTGGTGGCAGCGGGATCGCCAACGATGACGCTCACCGCCGCATCGCCGTGCCAGCCGTCGACGATCGCGCCGCAGTCCACCGAGACCAGGTCACCGTCGTCCAGCACCAGCGGGCCGGGGATGCCGTGCACGACCTGGTCGTTGACCGAGATGCACAGGGAGCCGGGGAACCCGTGGTAGCCCTTGAAGGACGGCACCGCGCCACAGTCACGGATGTGCGACTCGGCCAGCGCATCAAGCTCGCCGGTGCTCATCCCCGGTCGTACGTGCTGAGCTACCAGCTCAAGGGTCTGCCCGACCACCAGACCAGCGCGGCGCATGTCTCCCGCCTGCTCGGCGGTCTTGATCTCCACTCCGCGGTCGCGAAAGCGCACCACGGTGCTCAGCGGCCGTTGCCGGCACGCTCCGGCAACGCCGCGAGCACCCTAGCCAAAACCTCGTCGACGTCGCCCTCGCCGTCCACCCGCACCAACAGCCCGCGTCGCTCGTACACGTCGACCAGCGGCTCGGTCTGCTCCGCGAACACCTCTTGCCGGCGGCGGATGACGCTCTCGGTGTCATCCGTGCGGTTCTCGGTGCGGGCCCGCTTCAGCAGGCGGTCGATCAGCTCCTCACCATCGACCTCCAGCAGCACGACAGCGTCCAGTGGTGAACCCAGGTCGCAGAGCATGCCGTCCAGCTCGTCGACCTGGGCCGTGGTCCGCGGATACCCGTCCAGCAAGAACCCGGGCCGAGCGTCGTCCTCGCCGAGCCGTTCGCGGACCATCGCGTTGGTGACCTCGTCGGGGACATAGTCCCCAGCATCCATATAACCCTGAGCCTGCCGACCGAGCTCGCTGCCCAGATCTGCATGGCGCCGGAAGATGTCGCCGGTCGAGATTGCCGCAATGCCGAGACGGCTCGCCACCACCTCAGCCTGCGTTCCCTTGCCAGCACCGGGTGGGCCCATCAGGATCAGTCTCATCAGCGAAGAAACCCCTCATAGTTGCGCTGCTGCAGCTGGCTCTCGATCTGCTTGACCGTGTCCAACCCCACCCCGACGATGATCAGGATGGTCGTACCGCCGAAGGGGAAGTTCTGATTAGCGCTGACCAAAGCAATCGCGATCAACGGGATCAGGGACACGATGCCGAGGTACGTCGCACCCGGCGCGGTGATCCGGGACAACACGTACGCCAGATACTCCTCGGTGGGCCGCCCCGCCCTGATCCCGGGAATGAACCCGCCGTACTTCTTCATGTTGTCGGCGACCTCGGTCGGGTTGAACGTGATCGACACGTAGAAGTAGGTGAAGAACACGATCAGCGCGAAGAACGAGGCCATGTACAGCGGATGGTCGCCGACCACGAAGTAGTTCGTCACGACGGCGGCCCAGCCCGCCTCGGGGTTGAACTGGGTGGCGAGCGCCGGCAGGTACATCAGGCTGGAGGCGAAGATCACGGGGATGATGCCTGCCTGGTTGACCTTGAGCGGGATGTAGGTCGACGAGCCACCGAACATGCGGCGGCCGACCATCCGGCGGGCATACTGCACCGGGATACGGCGCTGCGCCTGCTCGACGAAGATCACTGCGGCCACGACCGCGAGGCCCACCGCGACGACGATGAAGAACGTGAACCAGCCCTGGGCTACCCGGATCTGCCACAGGGTGCCAGGGAAGGTGGCCACCACCTGGGTGAAGATCATGATGGACATGCCATTGCCGATGCCCCGGTCGGTGAT
>JACCYS010000066.1 GCA_013696365.1 Nocardioidaceae bacterium | reverse complement strand
TACGTATGGGGCGGCGCCGGGCCGGACTCCTGGGACTGCTCCGGACTCACCATGGCCGCCTGGGCGACTGCAGGGCGGACCCTCCCGCACTACTCAGTCGCGCAGTACGACGCGACGACCCCGGTCTCACAAGGGTCGCTGCAACCGGGCGACCTGGTGTTCTGGAGCAGCAACGGTTCGCCGAGTTCGATCTATCACATGGGGATGTATCTCGGCGGCGGGCAGATGATCCACGCTCCGAGGACGGGCAGCAACGTCGAGATCGTGTCCATGTATTCGTGGATCGCCCCAGACCTGTTCAGTCGGGTCTGAGTCGCTGCGACGCCGCTACTCAGTCTTGTGGCCCGTCTCCTGGAAACGTTCCTGAGAGGCCCGGATCTCGTCCTCGGCCGCGGACCGGCCAACCCAGGTCGCGCCCTCGACGGACTTGCCCGGCTCCAGTTCCTTGTAGACCTCGAAGAAGTGCTGGATCTCCAACCGGTCGAACTCAGGCATGTGATGGATGTCGCGGAGGTGTTCCTGGCGGGGATCGGCCGACGGCACGCACATCACCTTGTCGTCACCGCCGGCCTCGTCAGTCATCCGGAACATGCCGATGGCGCGACACTTGATAAGGCACCCGGGGAAGGTGGGCTCGGAGAGCAGCACGAGCGCGTCCAGCGGGTCTGAGTCGAGGCCAAGGGTGTCCTCGATGAACCCGTAGTCGGCCGGATACTGGGTTGCAGTGAACAGGGTCCGGTCCAGCCGGATGCGGCCCGTCGAGTGGTCGACCTCGTACTTGTTGCGCTCCCCTTTGGGGATCTCCACGGTTACATCGAACTGCACGATCGTCTCCTCTGCCGGGGGCTGTCGGTAGTCTCTCGCATCGATGACCAACGGCGGGACGGGGGAGTCAGATGCATCGTTCACCGGTGCGGGTTGTCGTCGGAGCCTTGGCGATGCTGGCAACCCTCGGAGCAGGGCTTTTTGCGCTCTGGCTGGTGCTTGGCCCAGACGGCGAGCTGACCGGCCGGCCGGCTGCCAGCCAAGAGGACCCCGAAGCCACCCCCCGTGTCGGCAACATCCCCAGCGCTTCAGCCGGTTCGGAGTCGGCGAGCACAAGCCAAACCGAGCCGGCAGCGACGCGTTCGCAGTCAGGCGACACGACGCTGCTCGCCGACCTCAGGTTGCCGCCACCGGTCGAACCCTCCCCGGTGCTGTCCAGCCCCAGCGGCCCGTCGCTCGACCGGCAGGCGCTGCGGGGCGCACTCCGGCCACTGCTCAAGGATCCTGACCTGCGACGACACACCGGGTTGCTCGTTCGTGACCTGGGTCGCGACGAAGACGTGCTCAGAGCCGGCGCGAAGGGACCATTCACCTCGGCGTCCTCGCTGAAGCTGCTCACCGCAACCGCCGCGCTGTCCGAGCTCGGCGATGACCACCGTTTCGAGACGTCGGTCGTTCAAGCACGTTCCCGGCCGGCCCGCAGGCCGACGCTGGCACTCATCGGCGGCGGTGACCCGTTGCTCGCCAGCACACCCGCTGCGGCTGAATTGCGGGGCTACCCCCGTGGCGCGACTCTGGCCGCGCTTGCTGCTGATTCGGCCAGGGAGTTGCGGGCCGACGGGGTGCGCCAGATACGCCTCGGCTATGACGCAGGCATGTTCACCGGCCTCGCTGAAGCCCGCACGTGGGAATCCGGCTACGTGCCAGACGGCGTAGTCAGCCCTGTCTCAGCCCTACAGGTCGACGGCGGCGCATTTGGTTCTGGGGCCGACCCCGCCCGAGCTGCCGCGAACGCCTTCGGGCAGGCGCTCACGGCCAGCGGTGTGCGCATCACCGGCGGTGAGCCGGTCAAGCTGCGGGTGCCGAGCGGGTCCGAGGAGATCGCAGTGGGCCGCGGAGCAGCGCTCGAGGACGTCGTCGAGCACATCGTGCAGGTCAGCGACAACGAGGGCGCCGAGATCTTGTTGCGCCACGTTGGGCTAGCTACCGGCCGGGCAGGGTCGTTCGCTGGTGGTGCCGCCGGTGCTCGCGCCGTCCTCGACGAGCTCGGTGTCCCAGTCACCGACCTCACCATGGACGACGGCAGCGGGCTGTCCCGCTCAAACCGGGTCGGTCTGGACTCGTTGCTGGCAGTGCTGACACTGGGCGCAGACGCCGACCATCCCGACCTGCGGGTCATCACCACAGGCTTGCCGGTGGCGGGCTTCACCGGCAGCCTGCGCCCCCGCTTCATGGACGCGGTCTCAACCTCCGGACGGGGGCTCGTCCGTGCGAAGACCGGTACCCTGCAGCAGGTGCACGCCCTCGCCGGCACCGTCGTCACCCGGGACGGCACCCTGCTTGGCTTCGCGGCGCTGACAGACCGAGTGCGGTTGCGGGACAACCTGGACGCCCGCCAGCAGATCGATCAACTCGCCGCGGCTCTGGCCGCGTGCGGTTGCACCGGCTGAGGTCTGGACAGGCCGGGCCGGATGGCTGGCCGTACGGTTGTCGTCATGCCACGCCGACGCTCTGCCATCGACTGGAGTATCGCGGTCAAGACCGGGCAGTCCTTCGTCCAGCCTGGGCCCACGGTGTCTGCCGAGCAGGCCGCCGACGCGGTGGCCGGTCTGCATGCCGCCGCGGAGCGTGCCCGCACCCACGTCTCGGACTTCACCGGTCTGCACGCCGACCCCACTCGCACACCGGTCCTCGTCGTCGACCGTCCAAGTTGGATCAAAGCCGCGGTCGAGGGCTTCGCGGTGCTGGCCGGTCCGCTGGAGCAGCGGCTCGCTGAGGCCAAGGGGGTCTCGCCGCTTGCGCGGATGGCCGGTGCGCACGTGACCGGGCTCGAGGTAGGCGCCATGCTGGCGTTCCTGTCCAACAAGGTGCTCGGCCAGTTCGACCCGTTCAACGAGCCAGCGGGACGGCTGCTGCTCGTCGCCCCCAACATCGTGGCCGCCGAACGCGAGCTGGATGTGCCGCCCGCCGACTTCCGGCTGTGGGTCTGCCTGCATGAGGAGACCCACCGACTGCAGTTCGGCGGGGTGCCGTGGCTTGCCGACCACATCCGCAACCAGGTCGCCACTCTTGCCGAGTCTGCGGACCTGCAGGGTGCCGACCTGGTCAAGGTGGTGGATGACGGGCTGGGCCTGGTGTGGCGGCTGGTCAGGGGGGAGGAGGAGGCGTCGCTGCTCGACCTGATGCAGTCCGACGAGCAGCGGCTGGTGGTGGAGCGCATCACCGCTGTCATGTCCCTTCTCGAGGGGCACGCCGACGTCGTGATGGATGGGGTCGGTCCCGAGGTGGTGCCGAGTGTGGCGACCATGCGCGAGCGCCTAGGCAAGCGTCGCAAAGGTCGTGGCCCCATCGACCGGACCGTGCGACGGCTGCTCGGCCTCGAGGCCAAGATGCGGCAATATCGTGACGGCGCCGCGTTCGTCCGTGCTGTCATCGACCGGGCCGGGCACGACGGCTTCTCAGCCGTGTGGACCTCCCCGGAGCATCTGCCCACCGCAGCCGAGATCGCCGACCCTGCGCACTGGTGCCGGCGAGTGCTCTGAGCGAGTGGCCGGCAGCTGTGGGTGGTCGTCTTGATCCGGCGGTGGCGCGGGCACGGGCAGCGGTCCGTGCGGCCCTGTCGGGGGTCCGCGTGGAATCGCCGGACCGGTTGCTTTTGGTGGGGGTGTCCGGCGGAGCGGACTCGCTTGCGCTCGCCGCTGCCACCGCCTTCGTCGCCGCACGCGACAACTGGCGTTGGGGCGCCGTCACCGTCGATCACGCGCTGCAAAACGGATCCGCCGGTGTCGCCTCCGCAGCAGCAGAGCAAGCGGCACGACTCGGCGCCGACCCGGCACTGACGGTGCGCGTGCAAGTGACCGCCGCCGTCGCGCAAGGCCCGGAGGCTGCCGCTCGCCACGCCCGATATCAGGCGCTGTCCGAGCACGCACGAAAGCTGGGTGCGGCTGCTGTGCTGGTGGGCCACACCCGAGACGACCAGGCTGAGAGCGCGCTGCTGGGTCTCGCCCGAGGGTCCGGAGCGCGATCCCTCGCAGGGATGGCCCCGATGGTCGAGCAGCACCAGACCGCAGGCGGCGGGGGGCCCGCCTGCCTGTTGCTGCGGCCGTTGCTGCATCTCACCCGCGCCGACACACACGCGATCTGCGTCGCACTCGGCCTGACCCCGTGGATCGATCCGCACAACAGCGACCGTGCCTACCTACGCAACCGGGTACGGCTCGACCTGCTGCCGTTGCTGGAACGTGAGCTCGGCCCCGGGGTCGGTGAGGCACTGGCTCGCACCACAGACATGCTGCGTGACGACGCCGACCTGCTGGACACTCTGGCCGTCGACAGCTTTCGTCGGGTCCGCGTCCGCACTGCCGATCCGCAGTCCGGTGAGCGGCAGGTGGTGCTGCACGTGGCGCCGCTCGCAGCCGAGCACGCAGCAGTCCGGCGGCGAGTGTTGCGGCTCGCTGCGCTCACAGCCGGAGCCCCGGCCACCGATCTCACCCACGGCCATGTGCAGGCGATCGACCGGCTCATCACCGGCTGGCATGGGCAGCGTGGGCTGGACCTACCCGGCCGGGTCCGCGCCCTACGGGTCGGCGACGAGTTGCAGTTCACCGACGGGGGTGTGACACCCTGACGCGGGTGGACGCAGAGCACCTGGCAAGCGACCTTGACCGGGTGCTGGTCAGCGAGGAGCAGATCCATCGTCGACTGGCGGAGTTGGCCCGCACCATAGAGGCCGACTACGAGGGCAAAGACCTGTTGCTGGTGGGCGTCCTTCGCGGAGCGGTGATGATGATGGCTGACCTGGCGCGCAGCCTGGACCGTGATGTGGAGATGGACTGGATGGCGGTCTCGTCCTACGGCTCCGGGACGACGTCATCAGGAGTGGTGCGCATCCTCAAGGATCTCGACAGCGACATCACCGACCGGCACGTGGTGGTGGTCGAAGACATCATCGACACCGGCCTCACGTTGTCCTGGCTGGTGAGCAACCTGACCTCGCGACGGCCGGCGTCGGTCGAGATCTGTACTCTGCTGCGCAAACCCGACGCCCAGCAGATGGCCGTCGAGGTCCGCTACGTGGGCTTCGACATCCCGGATGAGTTCGTCGTCGGCTATGGCTTGGACTATGCCGAGCGCTATCGAAACCTGCGCAGCATCGCGACCCTGGCCGCGCACGTCTACAGCTGAGCGGACATCACCGGGGCCCGCGGGAACATCCGCGGGGTGGTCGCTCGTTGAGCGTAGGCAGGCCGCACCCGGTGGCTGCCATCCGCCGACGGGTACCGTTCTGCACTACTGGCAGGATCACCCGACCCGTCGGGTTGTCGGCTCCGAACCCCCGGAGTAGGCGTCGGACATCAGGAGGGACGGGGCACGCTGCCCCGAGCAATGGACTTCAAGCGTATCTTCCGCGGACCGTGGCTGTGGATCGTGCTCGGTGTGTTCACCGTCATCGCGATCCTGTCTGTCATCAACGGCCAAACCGCCGGCGAACAGGTCGACACCTCAGAGGCGGTCGACGCCATCGAGGACGGCTCGGCTAAGAGCGTGCTGTTCGTCGACGGCGACCAAGAGGTCCAGATCACCCTCGACAACGGCTCCCAGATCCGGGCCCAGTGGGTGACCGATCAAGGTTTCGACCTGGTCCAGAAGGTCGACGACCAGATCCAGTCCGGCGACATCGACAGCTATGCGGTCGACGCCCCAACCCCGCCCGGGCTGCTCGGCGGCCTGCTGCAGACGTTGTTCCCCATCTTGCTACTGGTCGCGCTGTTCGTATTCTTGTTCAGCCGGATGCAGGGCGGCGGCGGCCGGGTCATGCAGTTCGGCAAGTCCAAGGCACGGTTGATCACCAAAGACATGCCCAAGACCACGTTCTCCGACGTGGCCGGCGCCAGCGAGGCGGTCGAGGAGCTTGAGGAGATCAAGGAGTTCCTGTCCGAGCCCGCCAAGTTCCAGGCCGTCGGAGCGAAGATCCCCAAAGGGGTCCTGCTCTACGGTCAGCCGGGCACCGGCAAGACACTGCTGGCCCGGGCGGTGGCCGGCGAGGCCGGGGTGCCGTTCTACTCCATCTCCGGCTCTGACTTCGTCGAGATGTTCGTCGGTGTCGGTGCTAGCCGGGTGCGCGACCTGTTCGAGCAGGCCAAAGAGAACGCCCCTGCGATCGTGTTCATCGACGAGATCGACGCCGTCGGCAGACACCGTGGCGCCGGTCTGGGCGGCGGACACGACGAGCGCGAGCAGACACTCAACCAACTGCTGGTCGAGATGGACGGCTTCGACGTACGCGGCGGGGTCATCCTGATCGCCGCCACCAACCGGCCCGATGTGCTCGACCCAGCGCTGCTGCGTCCCGGCCGCTTCGACCGTCAGATCGGCGTGGAGTCTCCCGACTTCGCCGGGCGCAGAAAGATCCTCGAGGTGCACGGGCGCGGCAAGCCGATCGGTCCCGGGGTCGACCTAGCCTCGGTCGCCCGGCGCACCCCCGGTTTCACCGGCGCCGACCTCGCCAACGTGCTAAACGAAGCCGCTTTGCTGACCGCTCGGATGAACTTGAAGATGATCGACGAGAAGGTTTTGGACGAGGCCATCGACCGGGTCATCGCCGGGCCACAGAAGCACAGCCGACTGATGAGCGAGCAGGAAAAGAAGATCACCGCCTACCACGAGGGAGGCCACGCGCTGGTTGCCGCAGCCCTGCCCGGCAGCGACCCGGTGCGCAAAATCACCATCCTGCCGCGTGGCCGAGCACTGGGGTACACGATGGTGCTGCCCGACGACGACAAGTACTCCACCACCCGCAGTGAAATGCTCGATCGGCTGGCGTACATGCTCGGCGGCCGGGCCGCTGAGGAGCTCGTGTTCCACGACCCCACCACCGGTGCCGCCAACGACATCGAGAAGGCCACTGTGCTGGCTCGGGCGATGGTCACCGAGTACGGCATGACCGAGCGGTTGGGCGCCATCAAATTCGGCGAGGGAAACAGCGAGCCGTTCGTCGGCCGGGATCTCGGGCACAGCCGTAACTACTCCGAGTACATCGCCGCAATGGTGGACGAGGAGGTCAAGAAGCTCGTCACTGAGGCGCACCAGGAGGCCTTCGACATCCTCGCCGACAACAGAGACGTGCTCGACGAGCTGGTCTTGGCGCTATTCGAGAAGGAGACGCTGAACCAACACGAGATCGCCGAGGTGTTCGAGGCGCTACGGCGTCGCTCCGGACGACCTGCCTGGACCGGCTCCCCCGAGCGTGTGCCGTCCAGCAAGCCGCCGGTTCGGGTCCCGTCGTCCAACGGCGTGCACCCCGAGACCGAGGGTGCGGTCGTGCTCGCGCCGGGCGATGGTGGCGACATCCGGCACGGTGGCGACGGCCCTGGAGCGTCCCCGGCGCCGCCGACCCCCGGGGGCGGGCGCTGACAGTGGTCGACCCGGTCACCCTGCCACCGCCGGGTCCGTCCGACGGCGACAGCGGCGGGGTCAACGGTGACGGCAGCGACGGCGGTGCGACCCGCCCGTACGACCGGCAGCGCGCAGCTGCCGCCGTACGCGAGCTGTTGGTGGCGATCGGTGAGGACCCCGATCGGGACGGTCTGCGGGACACCCCTGACCGGGTTGCGCGGTCCTGGCACGAGCTCACCGCAGGCCTGCGGCAGCGCGCCGAGGACGTTCTCGCCACCACCTTCGACCTCGGTCACGACGAGTTCGTGCTGGTGAAGGACCTCGAGCTGTGGTCGATCTGTGAGCACCACCTGGTGCCGTTCACCGGCGTGGCCCACGTCGGCTACATCCCGGCCGCCGACGGGCGCATCACCGGGCTGTCCAAACTCGCGCGGCTCGTCGACGTTTACGCCCGCCGGCCGCAGGTGCAGGAACGGATCACCACACAGGTCGCCGACGCCCTCACCCGGCTGCTGCAACCGCGAGGCGCCATCGTCGTCGTAGAGGCAGAGCATCTGTGCATGACCATGCGGGGAGTGCGCAAACCCGGCGCTCGGACCGTGACCAGCGCGGTACGGGGACAGCTGCGCGACCCGGCCACGCGTAGCGAAGCGATGAGCCTGATCCTGCGCTGATCGTTACGCCAGCCGGCTGACCACCCCAGCGGAACTTACGAGCGCAATTCGTCAGCGCAGTGCGGGCCGCGAGCTCGCATGTACCGAGCGCTACCTTTGCCAGCGTGCAGGCCACCCCGGTCCCCGTCGTGCCCGGGCTTCCCGACCCGGGACGCAGTCTCGTCATGGCCGTCGTCAACGTCACACCGGACTCGTTCTCCGACGGTGGTCGGTGGCTTCCGCCCGATCAGGCTGTCGCGCACGGGCAGGCGCTGATCGCCGCGGGCGCCGACCTGCTCGATGTCGGCGGCGAATCCACTCGGCCGGGGGCGTCCCGGGTCGAGCAGGCCGACGAGCTCGCCCGGGTGATCCCGGTGGTGCGTGAGCTGGCAGCGACAGGTGCGGTCGTCTCGGTGGACACCATGCGCCCGCAGGTGGCTGCCGCTGCCGTGGACGCCGGGGCCAGCATGGTCAACGACGTGTCCGGCGGTCTGGCCGATCCGGAAATGCTGGCCTGGGTGGCAGCCGCGGGGGTGCCGTACGTGCTGATGCACTGGCGCCGGCACTCGGCGGACATGCAGTCGTGGGCGCACTACGGCGACGTCGTGCACGATGTGTGCGCCGAGCTGACCGAGCGGCTACGGGCCGCTGCGACGGCCGGCGTTGCCGCCAGCCGGTTGATCGTCGACCCCGGGCTCGGCTTCGCCAAGACGGCCGAGCACAACTGGCAACTGCTGGCAAGACTCGACGAGTTGCACGCGCTGCAGCGGCCGTTGCTGGTTGGCGCCAGCCGCAAGAGGTTCCTCGGTCAACTGCTCACCGCCGGAGGCTCGGCCGCCGAGCCCGGCCCGGAGCGGCCGGTGCTCCGCCGAGACGACGCCACCGTCGCCACCAGCGTGCTGGCCGCGTTGGCTGGGGTGTGGTGCGTGCGCGTGCACGAGGCAGCGGGCAGCGCGGATGCGGTCCGCGTGGTGGCCAAGGTAGCGGCCGCATCGCAGAGTGCGATCGGTGCCCGATGAATGCCCAGCTGGCCGACGCCGACCATCACCAGGACCGGATCTGCATCACCGGGTTGCGTGCTCGCGGTCATCATGGCCTGCTGGACCACGAACGCCGCGACGGACAAGACTTCGTTGTCGACGTCGTGCTGTTCCTGGACCTCAGCCCGGCTGGAAATGCGGACGACCTGTCGCTTACTGTGGACTACGGGGCGCTGGCCCAGCGGGTGCACGAAGCGGTCGAATCTGACCCGGTGGACCTGATCGAAACACTGGCGCAGCGAATCGCCACCCTTTGCCTGTCGGAACAGCCCGTACGCCGTGCAGTGGTGACGGTGCACAAACCGCAGGCACCCGTACCGGTGCCGGTGACCGAGGTTGCCGTCACGATAGAGCGGAGTCGATCGTGACCGAGACACCCAACCCCTACATCGTCGACGCTGACACGATGACTGGCGAGATGCGGCCCATCCGACGCGTCGTCATCAGCCTCGGCTCGAACCTTGGGGAACGAGAGCAGAGCCTGCAGGGTGGGCTGTCTGCCCTGGTGGACACACCGGGGATCAGCATCTTCGACGTGTCGCCGGTGTATGAGTCGGCGCCGGTCGGCGGACCCAGCGATGCAGGTGACTTTCTGAACGTGGTCGTGAGCGCGGACACCACACTCACGCCTCGCACGCTGCTGGACCGCTGCCTGGCGATCGAGGATGCTTTCGGACGCGAACGCGTCGAGCGGCACGCCCCCCGCACGCTGGATCTCGACCTGGTCGTCGTCGGAGATCAAAAGATCGAGGACGACGACCTGGTGCTGCCGCACCCGCGAGCACAAGAGCGGCTGTTCGTCTTGCAGCCGTGGATCGATGTCGACTCCGAGGCATACCTGCCGGGGCATGGTTGGGTCGTTGACCTGATCGCTGATCTCACCGGCGGTAGCGAACCGCAACAGATCACCCGGCGCGACGACGTTGCCGTCACCATCGACTGAGCCGGGGCGCATGCGGCCAACCAGCGTGGCGGCCCTGGCCGCAACCGCGGTGATCGGTGCGCTCCTCGGTGGCCTGGTGCCGGCCGGCTTTGCCCTGGTCGGCGCCATCGCACCGACCGTTCCATGGTCGGCTGCCGTGGCGCTCGGCTTCTTGGCGGCGTTGTTGCTCGCGTTGGCCGCCAACACATGGCGAACCCTGCACCGGCGTGGGCTTCGCGTCGATCCCGGCCGGGCGGTGGCGCTGCTGTTGCTTGGGCGGGCAGCTGCGCTGTCCGGCGCTCTGGTCGCCGGCGGCTACCTGGCCTTCGCGCTGACCTTCGCCGGTCGCGCCGAGGCCACGCTGCCGCGCGAGCGGCTGGTGCATGGACTGGTGGCGGCGCTCGCAGCCGTTGCGATGGTGGTGGGCGGAGTCCTGCTGGAGCGAGCCTGCCGGGTGCCGGGCCACAACGAGGACTGACCAGCAGATCCACAGGCACCCCTCACCGGTCGAGGTGACGGGTCGATGTCACCGGTCGATGTCACCGGTCACGAAGAACGTGGAGGCGAGCACGGCGACCAGGTCCTCCACCCGGCCGCCGATAATCATCGCGGGCAGGGCCGAGACCGTACCGAAAGAGGCGGTACGCAGCTTGAGCCGCCAGGGCGTCTTCTCACCGTGAGAGACCAAGTAGTAGCCATTGATGCCGATGGGGCTCTCCACCCACCCGTGCGCTGAGCCCTCGGGTGCCTTCAAGATCTTGGGCAGCCGAACGTCAACCGGGCCGGGTGGCAGCTCAGCCAGCCGGTTCAAACAAGCGCTGGCCAGGTCGAGCGCGATCAGGGTCTGCTCACGCAGCAGATCAAGCCGAGCAAAGGCGTCGCCGGTGTTGCGGGTGGGCACCCGCAACACCCCGGCCGCCGCCAGCTCTGGGTAGGCCAGGTAGGGGTCGTCGCGGCGCAGATCGAGATCCAAACCCGATGCGCGCGCAGCGGACCCGGTGACGCCGTGCGCAAGCGCAGTGCTTCGATCAAGCACGCCGACACCGATTGTCCGCGCCCGCAGCGACTCATCGCTCAGCAGCGCAGCACCGGTGTCGTCGACCTGCCGGCGGATCGCCGCAACGACCGCCGGGGCGCGTTTCAACCAACCGTCGGGCAGGTCCCCGAGGAGCCCCCCGACGCGGGTGATCATCAGGTGCACACGACCGCCTGCAGCCTCTTCGACGAGATCCTGCAGTGGTTCCCGATCGGCGAACAGCGGCACCGGGTCGACCGCACCACACATCTCGCGGGGTAACCCGCCAAGGAACGCGAGCCCGGCTACCGCTCGGGTCAACTCGGCCAGCAAGGTACGCACCCACACCGCCCGCGGCGGCACCTCGATGCCGAGCATCTGCTCGACAACCAGCGCAACGCCCAACTCGGAGGAGTAGCCAGACACCCAGTCGTGTCGGCTCGCGAGCATCAGTATCTGGCGGTAGTCGCGCACCTCGAACAACTTCTCTGCACCCCGGTGCATGAAGCCCACCTCAGGCTCGCAGGCCACGATCCGGTCCTGGTCGAGCCACAGCCGCAGCCGCAACGCCCCGTGCGCCGACGGATGGTGTGGCCCAAGAGACAGCACGTGGCTGGCGCCGGTCGCCGCGCCGACGCCGACAACCACCTCGCTCACCCGGGGCAGCGTACGGATGCTCGGTGACTCGCGACGTTAACCCCCCCCGACGACCCCCCCGAAAACAGCAGAGCCGGCACCATCGCGGCGGGGCCGTCCCCCGACCGGTCCCGACTGATGCCGACTCTGCTGTGCCAAACGATTCGGCCCGTCACTGCTGACAGACACTTCGGGGCGGTCGGCGGCACCGATGGGTCGCGTCGCCGAGCCGTGGCCCGCACTGGCTCAACGACGCTGTGCCCCGCAAGTCACGGCCCGAGCCGGACATGTCAGCCCGTAGGCTCGATTACGTGACCAGCGCCGACCCGTTCCAGGTGCCCGGCGCCTCGTGGGTGCGGCTCGGACCGGGGCTGGCCCGGGTGCGGCGCGCGGGGGCCGGTGTAACGCTGCTGGCGGTGTTGGCCGCCCTCACCGTCGCGGCCGTACTGCGGCCGGACCAGGCCAGCTGGTGGTGGTCGCTGGCGGTGTTAGCCGTGTTGGTCTTCGCGTTGGTGTGGGTGGTGGCGGGCCGGTCGGCGCGCGCCTGGGGCTACGCCGAGCGGGATGCGGACCTCGTGGTCACCCGTGGGGCGCTGTGGCGACGCATCGACTTGGTGCCCTACGGCAGGCTGCAGATGGTGGACGTCAACGCCGGGCCGCTGGACCGGCTGTTCGGGTTGGCGATGGTGCAGCTGCACACCGCCTCACCCAGCAGTCGGGCGCACATCCCCGGCCTTTCCCCTGCGGAGGCCGCCCGGCTCCGGGACCGGCTGACCCAACGCGGCGAGGAACAGGCGACCGGCCTGTGAGCGGTACCGCAGAGCCCGGCTTTGCCCGGGTGCACCCGCTGTCGCCACTGCTTCGCGGCGGTTTGGTGCTGGTTGCGCTGGCCATCACTGCCGGCCGTCGGCTGATCGACGGAGAGCAGTCCGGTTGGCCCTGGTGGCTGGCGCCGGCGGTGTTCGCCGTCACCTTCGCTGGTGCGGCTGTCTCGTGGTGGTTCACCCGCTATCGAGTCGGTGACGACGAGCTGCGAATCGACAGTGGGGTGTTGCGCCGCCGTTCGCGCAGGGTCCGACTGGACCGCATCCAGGCGATCGAGGTGCAGCAACCCTTGCTCGCCCGCATCTTCGGCATGGCCTCGCTGGCGATCGAGACTGCCGGTGGTGGCTCGGACAGCGAGGTGACGCTCGCTTATCTGTCGTTGCGCCGTGCCACCGACCTGCGCGCCCACCTGCTCGTCGAGGCCGGGCGCGAGGGTGGCGTCGACCCGGTGCAGTCCGAGGCGGCGGGGCTCGCTGCATCCGGGTCCGACGGGGTGCCGGTCGGCGGGATCCAGGCCCGGGAGAACACAGCCAATGAAGAGCTCTTGCACCGGGTTTCCCCGGGTCTGCTGTTAGCCGCACAGATCTTGCGCACCGGGCCCCTGCTGTCGGCATTGGTTGTCAGCGCCACCGCTATCGCGGCCGCTGCGGCTTCCGCGGTTGGCCTGCCGCAGCCGTTACGCATGCCTGGTGCACCCGCTACCGGGGGGGCGGTGTCGGTTGCCCTGGTGTTGCCGGTCCTGCTCGCGGTGGTCACCTCCATCGGCAAAGGATGCGTCGACGGATATGGCTTCTCGGTACGCCGCTCTCCCCGCGGGTTGGCGGTGCGCGCCGGTCTGCTCGGGGTACGCAGCGCGTCGCTGCCGGTGCAGCGGGTCCGTGGTCTGGTCGTCACTGAGCCGATCGTGTGGCGCCGGCTGGGATGGGTCGCGCTGGACGTCACCGTGGCGGGTGTGGTGGCGCACTCCGAGCAAGACCAGCGGCTGTCGACGACCCTGGTGCCGGTGGCGCGCCGAGCTGCCGCCGAGCGGCT
>JACCYS010000065.1 GCA_013696365.1 Nocardioidaceae bacterium | reverse complement strand
AGGTCCAGTCGCCAACCTCGTCGGCGACCACCGAGGCAAGGTAGCGGTTTGGCGGCCCGTCGTCGTCTGCCGGGCGCATCAGAACAGGAGATCTGTCGGTGCCGTCGGGCCCGGTGAGCACCACGTTTGCGCCCAGCGCGTCGTGCCCCTCGCGGAACACTGTGGCGCGCACGTCGAAACGTTCGCCGATGGCCGCCTTGACCGGGTAGGCCCCACCCTCGACGGTGGGCTGAACATCCATGATTGGAATGCGATTGATCATCGGGCGCCAACCTAGCGATCGGGACCAGGCATACAGCAACCGGAGTCCCAGCCTGCCTGTACCGTCCTTGGGTGCGCGCTATTCGACGATTCACCGTCCGCCCCGTCCTGCCCGAGTCGCTGCGACTGCTGGGCGACCTTGCCACCAACCTGCGCTGGTCCTGGCACCCGCCGACCCAAGATCTGTTTGCCTCGATTGACGAGCAGTTGTGGGAGCAGACCGGGCACGATCCCGGCCAGCTGCTCGGGTTGCTGTCCAGCGAGCAACTGGACCGGTTGGCGGCGGACGCGCCCTTTCGGTCGCGCCTGACAGCCGCCCACGAGGATCTGCAGGCATACCTCACCGGTGCTAGCTGGTACGACCGAGGAAAGGGCTCGGTCACCGACGGTCCGCAGGCGATCGCCTACTTCTCCGCAGAGTTCGGCGTGACGGATGTGCTACCGCAGTATTCCGGCGGACTGGGCATCCTCGCCGGCGATCACTTGAAGGCCGCCAGTGACCTCGGCGTACCGATCGTGGCCGTCGGACTCTTCTATCGGCACGGCTACTTCCGACAGTCGTTGTCGGCCCAAGGCTGGCAAGAGGAGCGCTATCCCGTCAACGATCCCGACGGGCTGCCAATCACCTTGCTGCGCGACCGCGACGGCACCGTGCCGCACGTCCAGATCGGTCTACCGGGTGGCAAGCGGCTGGTAGCCAGGATCTGGGTGGCGCAGGTGGGCCGGGTGCCGTTGTTGCTGCTCGACTCGGACGCCTCGCTGAACGATGGTCTGGGTGTCGACGTCACCGACCGGTTGTACGGCGGTGGTGCTGAGCACCGGCTGCTGCAGGAGATGCTGTTGGGTATCGGCGGGGTGCGCGCGCTGCGTACCTACGCTGAGATCACCGGCACGCCCGAGCCGGAGGTCTACCACTGCAACGAGGGGCATGCTGGCTTTCTCGGCCTGGAGCGCATCCGCGAGCTCACCGAGGGCGCCGGTCTGGAATTCGACGCAGCCCTCGAGACCGTCCGGGCGGGCACCGTCTTCACCACCCACACGCCGGTGCCGGCTGGCATCGACCGGTTCCCGCGCGAGCTGGTGGAGCAGCACTTCGGCGGCGACAACGCCTGCGCGGGAGTACCGGTCGAGCGCATCTTGGCTCTCGGTGCAGAGAGCTATCCCGGCGGCGAGCACGGCATGTTCAACATGGCGGTGATGGGGCTGCGGCTGGCGCAGCGCGCCAACGGTGTCAGCCTGCTGCATGGCGAGGTGAGCCGCGGCATGTTCGCCGGGCTGTGGCCAGGGTTCGACGCCGCCGACGTGCCCATCAGCTCCATCACCAACGGCGTGCACGCCCCCACCTGGGTGGCGACGGAGGTGCTCGAGCTCGCCGACGGCGACGGGCCGGAAGCCTTCGACTCCGTTGACGACATCGCCGCAGACGTGATCTGGTCGACGAAACGAGCGCTGCGCGCGCGGCTCGTCGCCGACGTACGCAAGCGGCAGCGGGCCTCGATGCTGCATCGCGGCCACACCCCCGCCGAGCTCGGCTGGGTGGACTCGCTGCTGGACCCTGATGTGCTCACCGTCGGTTTCGCGCGCCGGGTGCCGTCCTACAAGCGGCTCACCCTGATGCTTCGCGACCCCGAGCGCCTCAAGTCGCTGCTGCTGCACCCCGACCGGCCGGTGCAACTGGTCATCGCCGGGAAATCACACCCCGCGGACGAGGGCGGCAAGCGGCTCATCCAAGAGATCGTCCGCTTCGCCGACGACCCCGAGGTGCGACACCGGATCGTCTTCCTGCCCGACTACGACATCGCGATGGCGCAGCCGCTTTACCCCGGCTGCGACGTGTGGCTCAACAACCCGCTGCGCCCGTACGAGGCGTGTGGCACCTCTGGCATGAAGGCAGCGCTCAACGGGGGGCTGAACCTGTCCATCCTGGACGGCTGGTGGGACGAGTGGTTCGACGGCTCCAACGGTTGGGCGATCCCGTCCGCGGACGGGATCGACGACCCCGACCGGCGCGACGACATCGAGGCGACCGCGCTGTACGACTTGATCGAGCACCAGGTGGCCGCACGCTTCTACGATGTGGACGCTGCCGGGCTGCCGCTGCGCTGGCTGGAGATGATGCGGCACACGCTGAAGTCACTTGGGCCGAAGGTGCTGGCCACCCGGATGGTGCGCGACTACGTCGTCGACCTGTACGCACCGGCGGCGCGCACCGGGCGGGTTCTGCACAAGTCGCCGGACCGGGCCGGCGAGCTGGCCCGTTGGAAGGGCGACGTGCGATCCGCCTGGCCGCACGTGCACATCGAGCATGTCGAAGCCGCCGGCATCGGCGACACACCGGAGGTGGGCTCGACGCTGTCGATCTCGGTCTGGGCGGCACTGGGAGAGCTCACCCCAGTCGACGTGCAGGTGCAGGTGGTGCGCGGTGCTGTCCGCGGCGACGATGCGCTGGAGCGCATGCAGACCGCCGTGCTCGGACACGTCGAGACCTATGAGGGGGGCCGCCACCGGTTCGCCGGTGAGGTCAAGCTGGAGACGACCGGCTCGTTCGGCTACACCGCGCGCGTGCTGCCCAGTCACCCGCTGTTGACCAGCCCGGCCGAGCTCGGCCTGATTGCGGTGCCGGAGAGTCCTGCGGGGGTCGATGGTCCTCGCTAGGGGTTGCCGAGCGGCCAGCGGCGAGTGGCCCAGGCCGCGAGCGCGTCCCGCCGTGCGTGACGGAGAACAGTGGGCTTTACTGCGCGGCATGGCCCGGGACCACAACCAAGGTCGCCAGAAAGATCCCCAGGAAGATCGCCGTGTCGTCGTCGTCACCGGTCCGAGCGGAGGGATCGGCCGAGCTACGGCACGTGCCTTCGCACAGCGGGGAGCCGCAGTCGCACTGCTTGCCGCGGCGAGGCCGGCCTCGCAGGCGCCGACCACGACGTCCGTGAGGCCGGCGAGACGCCACTGGTCATTCTGTAGACGTGTCCGACGCGACAGCGGTCGACGCCGCGGCCAGCCGGGTCGAGGACGAGCTGGGGCCGATCGACGTATGGGTCAACGTGGCCGTCACCTCGGTGTTCGCGCCGGCGCACGAGATCACCGCCGAGGAGTTCCGCCGGGTGAACGAGGTGAGCTACCTCGGGTACGTCCACGGGACGCTGGCAGCGCTGCACCGGATGCGCTTGCGCGACCGAGGCACCATCGTGCAGGTGGGTTCGGCACTGGCCTACCGAGGTGTTCCGCTGCGGAGTGCGTACTGCGCCGCCAAGCATGCCATCCAGGGTTTCCACGAGTCGCTGCGCTGCGAGCTGCTGCACGACGGCAGCAACGTGCACGTGACGGTGGTTCAGATGCCAGCGGTGAACACCCCGCAGTTCTCCTGGGTGCTGTCCCGGCTGCCCAACCAGGCGCAGCCCCTGCCCCCGATCTACCAGCCCGAGGTCGCGGCCGGGGCGATCGTGCATGCCGCCGACAACCCGCGTCGCCGGGAGTACTGGGTGGGTGGGTCGACCGTCGGAACGCTGATCGCCAACGCCGTCGCGCCCGGCTCTGCTGGACCGTTATCTTGCGCGCACCGGGTACGACGACCAGCAGACCCAGGATCCTCGTCCCGCGGACCAACCCGCCAATCTGTGGGAGCCCGCCGACGGCGTGGGCGGGCAGGACTATGGCGCTCACGGCATCTTCGACAACGAGGCCAAGGACACCCGGGTGCAGCTGTGGGCCTCGCAGCACCATGGTGCGGTCGCTGCCATCGTCGCGGGCCTCGGACTCGGACGGCGGGCCCAGCGATGAACCGCCGACCGGGGCTCGCCACGTTCCTGCGCGCCGGTCTGGGATTGGCGTTCCTGCTGCGGACGCGGGCAGTGCTCGCCCTCGTCGGGGGCGCGGAGCCCGACCCCGGCGAGGTCATCACCGGTCGGGTGCTCGGGGCCCGACACCTGCTCGACGCCGGCTGCCTGCTGGCCGCGCCAGACGCCCTGGGGTCGGTCGTGCGAAGCGTCGACGCGGGCATGGGGCGAGCATGCTCGGGCTGGCCGCG
>JACCYS010000061.1 GCA_013696365.1 Nocardioidaceae bacterium | reverse complement strand
CTGGTCGCTCCCGGTAGCGAAGGTCCGGCGCGGCCAGAACAGGCTGAACGGCGCGGAGGCATTGGCCTTCGCTCGGATGCGCTACGAGCTGCCGGGGGGCGACTTCGACCGGTCCCTCGACCAGGGCTTGCTGTTGCTCGGTGGGTTGCGACGGGTCCGAGAGATCGCCGACGAGCCCGGCACCTTCGAGCGTCTGGTGGCGTCCTTCCTGGCCAACACCGACGTCGACCTGCCGCCGGCCGAGCTCTACCGGCTGGCGCGGGCGGTGCTGCAGGTGCAACCGTCGAAGGTCACGCGGTGCGTGATCCCTGGTCGTACCGGCAGCGCGGGCACAGCCAGCGTGGTCTTTGCCGATGTCGACAAGGCCCGCTCCTGGACGGGGCGGGCTCGTGCGGACGCGGCCCTGCAGGGCGGCTGCTGAGGGGTGCCCCCGGCAGGATTTGAACCTGCGCACACGGCTTCGGAGGCCGATGCTCTATCCCCTGAGCTACGGGGGCTCGGGCGCGCCGAGAGTACCGCACCCGCAGCGATCGCCTGCGGCTGAGCCCGTCGGCTCGTTACTGTGCTGGTATGCCTTCCAGCGCCTCCGCCGAGCCGGCTGCGGATGTTGAGCGCCAGCCGCTGATCTTGGTGGTGGACGACCAATTGTCGCTGCGCGGTCTCATCCGGGTGAACCTCGAGCTGGAGGGCTTCGCCGTCGTCGAGGCAGTGGATGGCATGGACTGCCTGGAGCAGGCCCGCCGCCGTCGGCCAGACCTGATCACCATGGACATTCTGATGCCACGCTTGGACGGTTTGGCCACCGCCGCAGAGCTTCGCGCCGACCCAGCGTTGTGTGATGTGCCGATCGTCATGGTCACCACCAGCGGGCAGCCACAAGACCTGCAACGGGCGCGGGTTGCCGGTGTTGAGGCCTATCTGACCAAGCCGTACGACCCGGACGAGCTTGTGCGAACCGTCCAACGGCTGGTCGTCTCACCTCACTGACCGGCCCGGGCTTGGTCGCCCCCCGCGGATACCCTGGCCTGGTGACCCCCGAGCAGTTGTCGCAGCACCTCGTCGACGCCCTGTCCGCGCTCGCGGACGAGGGCGTGCTGCAGCTTGCCGACGGTGTCCCCGACCAGGTACGGGTAGAGCGTCCGAAGGCCCGCGAGCACGGCGACTACGCCACCAATGTCGCCATGCAGATCACGAAGTCGGCCGGGCGTCCGCCGCGTGAGATCGCGCAACTGCTGGCCGACCGGCTGCTGCGGGTGGCCGATGTCGCCGCGGTTGATGTCGCCGGGCCCGGGTTCCTCAACATCACGGTCGACGCAGCCGCCCAGGGAGTGCTCGCCGGTGACGTGTTGGCGGCAGGTGCCGACTACGGCAACAACGAGTCCTTGGCGGGTCAGCGAATCAACGTCGAGTTCATTTCGGCCAACCCCACCGGGCCGTTGCACGTTGGGCACACCCGCTGGGCCGCCCTCGGGGATGCCCTCGCGCGATTGTTGTCCGCCGCGGGCGCAGACGTGGCGCGCGAGTTCTACATCAATGACCGTGGCGCCCAGATGGACAGGTTCGGTGCCTCACTGGTGGCTGCTGCGGCAGGTCACCCGGTGCCCGACGACGGTTATCACGGCGGGTATGTGACCGAGCTGGCCGCACGCATCGCCAGCGAGCAGCCTGAGTTGGCCGACCTGCCGCCCGACGAGCAGCTCGCCGCGTATCGCGAGGAGGGCTACCGGCTGCAGCTGGCCGAGCAGCAGCGGGAGCTCGAGCACTTCAGGACGCACTTCGACGTCTGGTACTCCGAGCGCACCCTGCACGCCGACGACCGGGTCAAGCACGGCATCGAGCAGCTCCGGCGGCAGAGACACCTGTACGAGGCAGACGGTGCGTTGTGGATGCGGACCACCGACTTCGGGGACGATAAGGATCGCGTGCTCGTGCGGTCCAACGGCGAGTACACCTACTTCGCCTCCGACACCGCCTATTACGTCGACAAGCGTGAGCGGGGCTTTGATCGCTGCATCTACATGCTGGGAGCCGACCACCACGGGTACGTCCGCCGGCTGCTCGCGATGGCGGCCTGCGCCGGCGACGACCCCGACAAGACCATCGACGTGCTGATCGGTCAGCTGGTCAAGGTGCTGCGCGGCGGCGAAGAGCTGCGGCTGTCGAAGCGGGCTGGCACCATCCTCGGGTTGGGTGAGCTCGTGGACATCACCGGGGTCGACGCGCTGCGCTACACGTTGTGCCGTTACCCGGCCGACTCCTCGATGACGATCGACGTGGACGCGGTCACGCGTCAGAGCAGCGACAACCCGGTCTACTACGTGCAGTACGCACACGCCCGGCTGTCGGCGATCATCCGCGGTGCGACCGACCTCGGGATCGCGGTGCCCGCCGGAAACGGTGACTACGACCCAGCGGTCCTCGACCATCCGCGCGAGGGCGACCTGCTGCGAGCGCTGGCCGAGCTGCCACGGGCGGTGCAGCAGGCGGCCAGCATGCGTGAGCCGCACCGGGTCGCGCGCTACCTCGAGGCGACGGCGGCGACGTTCCACAAGTTCTATGACGAGTGTCGGGTGTTGCCGATGGGCGACGAGGAAGTGACCGAGCTGCACCGTGCCCGGCTTGCGTTGGTGGGCGCCACCCGGGTTGTGCTCGCCAACGGTCTTGGCCTGCTCGGCGTCACCGCGCCTGAGCGGATGTGACGGGCATGCGTGCACATGAGGCCGGGGCGCTGCACGGCCAGAGCAGACAGCGGCCATCGTGGTTGGCCTCGCCGGCCGACGTCAACGAGCTGGTGCCGCGCCTGTGGGCGGAGTCGGTGACCAAGAACGGCAACGAGCTCGAGGTCGGCGGACTCCGCGCCAGCGCGATCGCAGCCGAGGTCGGCACCCCGGCTTACGTGCTGGACGAGCAGGACTTTCGCTCCCGAGCGCGGGCGTTCGCCGAAGCCTTCGCCGACGACGAGCTGCCGGCGACGGTCTACTACGCCGGCAAGGCTTTCTTGTGCCGGGCCGCTGTGCAGTGGATCGACGCGGAGGGTCTCGGGCTCGACGTGTGCTCCGGCGGCGAGCTGGCGGTGGCGCTGAGCGCGGGTTTCCCGCCGGCGAGGGTGACCCTGCACGGCAACAACAAGTCCGACGCCGAGCTGCAGCGGGCGGTCGAGGTTGGCGTCGGACGGGTCGCTGTGGACTCCGTCGATGACATCGACCGCCTCGACCGGCTCGCCCAGGAAGCCGGTGTACAGATGCCGGTGCTGGTGCGGGTGACGGTCGGTGTCGAGGCGCATACCCACGACTACATCGCGACCGCCCACGAGGACCAGAAGTTCGGCCTGTCGCTGGCAGACGGGCACGCTGCTGATGCGGCGCGTCGGGTGCACGCAGCGCGCGGCCTGCGGCTGCTGGGGTTGCACAGCCACATCGGATCCCAGATTTTCGACACGTCCGGCTTCGAGGTGGCAGCGCGACGGGTGCTGGGCCTGCACGCGCAGCTGTCGGCCGAGCTCGGTGCTGAGATGCCGGAGCTCGACCTGGGCGGTGGCTTCGGCATCGCCTACAGCACCCAAGACGACCCGCAGACACCAGACGAGCTCGCCGAGGGCATCCGCGCGATCGTCGGGCACGAATGCCATGCGCTCGGCATCGACGTGCCGCACCTGTCGGTCGAGCCGGGCCGGGCCATCGCCGGGCCGTCGACGTTCACCCTCTACGAGGTGGGCACGGTCAAGCAGGTTGCGTTGGACGCTGGGGCCAGCCGCACCTACGTGTCGGTCGACGGTGGCATGAGCGACAACGTCCGCACCGCGCTGTACGGCGCGGACTACTCCTGCACGCTTGCCTCGCGTCGTTCGTCGGCCGAGCCGGTGCTCAGCCGGGTGGTGGGCAAGCATTGCGAGTCCGGTGACATCGTGGTCAAGGACGAGTACCTGCCGGGTGACATCCGCCGGGGCGACCTGATCGCGGTGCCGGCCACCGGGGCGTACTGTCGCTCGCTGGCCAGCACGTACAACCACGTCCCACGCCCCCCTGTCGTCGCGGTCCGCGACGGCGCCGTGCGGGTGCTGTTGCGGCGTGAGACCGAGGACGACCTGCTCAGACTGGATGTGGGGTGATGGCGCCGATGACCACCGGCACCGGCCGATCACTCGGGGTTGCCCTGCTCGGTTGCGGTGTCGTCGGCAGCGCGGTGGTACGCCTACTTGTCAAGCAGGCCGACGAGCTCGCCGCCCGGGTGGGGACTCCGCTGCAGTTGCGTGGGATCGCCGTGCGACGACCCGGAAGGGCCCGCGACCTGCCGGTGTCAGCCGACCTGTTCACCACCGACGCCGCTGCGCTCGTACGTCGCGACGACGTCGACCTGGTGGTCGAGGTGATCGGCGGGATCGAGCCCGCCCGTGGGCTCATCCTGGCCGCACTCGAGCATGGTGCCGCGGTGGTGACGGCGAACAAGGCACTGCTCGCGGAAGACGGTGCCACCTTGTTTGAGGCGGCCGAGAAGGCCGAGCGCGACCTGTGGTTCGAGGCGTCGGTTGCCGGTGCGATCCCGATCTTGCGGCCGCTCCGTGAGTCGCTGGCCGGCGACCGGGTGCGTCGCGTGCTGGGCATCGTCAACGGCACAACCAACTTCGTGTTGGACAAGATGTCCACGACCGGGGCCGGCTTCGCCGAGGCGCTTGAGCAGGCACAGGCGCTCGGTTATGCCGAGGCAGACCCCACGGCCGACATCGAGGGCTTCGACGCGGCGGCCAAGGCCGCGATCCTCGCCAGCCTCGCCTTTCACACCCGCGTCACTGCGGCCGACGTGCACCGCGAGGGCATCGCCGAGGTGTCCGCTGCCGATGTGGTCTCCGCCGAGCAGATGGGTTGCGTGGTCAAGCTGCTGGCGATTTGCGAGCGTCACGAACTGTCCGACGGTCCGTCGGTGTCTGCGCGGGTGCACCCGGCGATGATTCCCGCTGACCACCCGCTGGCCAGCGTTCGCGAGGCCTACAACGCCGTCTTTGTCGAGAGCGAGGCCGCTGGCCGGTTGATGTTCTACGGTCCCGGTGCCGGTGGCGCTCCCACCGCCAGTGCCGTGCTTGGTGACCTGGTCACCGCTGCACGCAACCAGCTGTCTGACGTGCGTGGGCCGGGGGAGTCGGCGCATGCGCAGCTCGCGGTGCTGCCAATGGGCGACACTGTCACCCGGTATCACATCGCCGTGGATGTCGATGACAGACCAGGTGTGCTGGCTGCCGTCGCCACCGAGTTCGCCCGGCACGAGGTGTCGATCCAGACCGTACGTCAGGAGGGGCGCGGTAGCGACGCTCAGCTCGTCGTCGTCACGCACCCGGCCAGGGATGCCGCGTTGGCCGCAACAGTGAGCGGGCTTGCGCATATGGACATGGTCCGCGAGGTCACCTCGGTGATGCGGGTCGAGGCCGACAGCGAGTCGGACTCCGCCTGATGGCCACGATCGACACCGCTCGTGCGGGCAGCACCCAGTGGCGTGGGGTGATCGAACAGTACCGCTCGTGGCTGCCGGTGGCTGACGCTGCGCCAGTGGTGTCTCTTGGCGAGGGTGGCACCCCGCTGGTGCGCTCGCAGTGGTTGTCCGAGCTCGTCCAGGGGCAGGTCTGGCTCAAGGTCGAGGGGGACAACCCGACCGGATCCTTCAAGGACCGGGGCATGACCGTGGCCATCTCGGTTGCCGTCGCCGAGGGTGCCGAGGCAGTGGTGTGCGCCTCGACCGGCAACACGTCCGCCTCGATGACCGCCTACGCGGCCCGCGCCGGGCTCACCCCGGTGGTGCTGGTGCCGCACGGGCGGATCGCCGCCGGCAAGCTGGCGCAGGCGGTGATGCACGGGGCGTCGGTGATCCAGGTGCGAGGCAACTTTGATGACTGTTTGCGGCTGGCCCGCGAGCTGGCCGACGCCTTTCCGGTCTCCCTGGTCAACTCGGTCAATCCCATGCGGTTGCAGGGGCAGAAGACAGCTGCCTTTGAGGTGGTCGATGCTCTCGGCGGGGCGCCGGATGTGCACGTGTTGCCGGTGGGCAATGCCGGCAACGTGTCGGCGTACTGGCTCGGGTACTGCGAGTACGCCGACGCCGGGCTGAGCGATCACCGTCCCCGGATGTGGGGGTTCCAGGCGGCTGGGGCGGCGCCGTTGGTGTCCGGCCAGCCGGTTGCCAACCCGGACACTGTCGCGACCGCCATCCGGGTGGGCAACCCGGCTTCCTGGTCGTTGGCGGTCGCAGCGCGGGAGGAGTCGGGTGGTCTGATCGAGGCTGTCACTGACGAGCAGATCATCACCGCTCAGCGCTGCCTGGCCACCCGAGACGGAGTGTTCGTGGAGCCGGCATCCGCGGCGGGAGCCGCCGGACTGGTGCAGCTTGCCGGCCGCGCAGAGATTGATCCCGGCCTGCAGATGGTGGTGACGGTGACTGGGCATGGACTGAAGGACACCGACACTGCGTTGGCCGGTCGCGACGTCGTGGACCGCGTCGTTGAGCCCGACTTGCCGGCAGCCGCTGCCGCTGCCGGCCTGTGCTGAGGCCGTCTAGTGCGTAATAGCGACGCCGTGGTGGCTGTGCGGGCGCCAGCCTCCAGCGCAAACCTCGGCCCCGGTTTCGACAGCTTTGGGCTGGCCCTAGCGCTCTATGACGACGTCGAGATGGCTGCTGCGCCGAGCGGGCTGCAGGTGGACGTCACCGGCGAAGGCGCCGGCGAGGTACCCCGAGACGAGCAGCACCTGGTGGTACGTGCCGCCCGAGCCGCCTTCGACCTGCTCGGACACCAACCGCCGGGACTACGGCTGCGCGGCCACAATCGCGTGCCCCACGGGCGGGGTCTCGGCTCGTCGGCCGCCGCGATCGTGGCTGGTGTGGTCGCGGCCCGGGCATTGGTGCACCTCGAAGAGCCCGGCGCAGTGGAAAGTCTCGATGATGCTGCGATGTTGCGGCTCGCCAGCGAGTTGGAGGGGCATCCGGACAATGTCGCGGCCGCCCTGCTGGGTGGCTTCACGACCGCTTGGGTGAGCGGCTCCGGGGTGCGGGCGGTCCGGGTCGAGCCAGCGGTGACGACGGTGGTGCTGGTGCCTGACAGCCCGGTGTCGACCACGGTGGCCCGCGGGTTGCTCCCTGCCGAGGTGCCGCACCGCGACGCGGTCGCCAACAGCGGGCGGGCTGCGTTGCTCCCGTTGGCTCTCACCACTCGTCCGGACCTGCTGTTCGAGGCGACCGAGGATTACCTGCACCAGGATTATCGCGAACCCGCCATGCCCGAGTCGCTGTCTCTCGTCCGGCGATTGCGCGACGACGGACATGCGGCGGTGATCTCTGGCGCCGGACCCTCGGTGCTGGTGTTGTGCGGAGCTGCGCACTCAGATGCCGCGGTCTCAGCAAAGCTGGTTGAGAGGCTGCACGGCGTCGCACCAGGGTGGCAGATCAAACCGATGGCGGTAGACCGCGAGGGGACTCGGACGGCGGGGTGAGCGACATCGCTGCCAGCGGGTGGTACTGTCGGTCCCGCGCGCAGCACCACCGCATCGGAACGACGATGTGGATTGGGCGTAGCCGCGTTTCATCCCTCCGCCGTCGGCGAGTCTGTTGAGCGTCTAGCCGCAGAGTCGCGCAGGCGTGGTTCAGCCGCCGTCACTGCTTGTGGCGGGCGCGAGGGAGAAAAAGCAGACGTCGAACATCCGGCCAAGCATCAGACGTGCATGAGTCGGCTCTCGCGGAGCCTGGACAGACCAGGACCGCCCCCGGCGGGGCCCCTTGGCCCCGCCCGACGTGGGAAGGACCTCACGTGTCAGACATCTCAACCGTTCAAACCGCGGCCGACACCAGCGACAGCACCGCTGGCCAGCCTGCGGCGAATAGCACACGGAGACGCTCAGGCGGCGGGCTCGGCGGCATGGTGCTTGCCGAGTTGCATCAGGTCGCCGGCGGGCTCGGCATCAAGGGCACCGGCCGGATGCGCAAGAGCCAGCTGATCGAGGCGATCACCGCGGCGCAGGGCTCGAGCAGCCAGCCCGTGGCCAGTCAGAGTCAGGCCAGCCCGCCCGCGGCCGGCCAGCCCGCGCCTAGCCAGGATCGCAATGGCGCCGAGGCGCAGACATCTTCGGCGGTGACGGCGAGTCAACCTACGGTGACCGAGCCGCAGCCCACCCAGCAGCCGTTCGAGCAGCCGGAGCAACCGGTGCAAGCACGCTCCGAGCGCAACGGGGATCGCTCCAGCGGCCAGGGTGGCACCCGAAGCGACGGCGACGACCGGGGCAACAGCCGTAACGACGGTGAAGGCCGCGGCAACAGCCGTAACGACGGTGAAGGCCGCGGCAACAGCCGCCGCGACGAGGAGGATGGCAGCCGACGGAGCAGGCGCCGCCGCAGCCGCGACCGCGGACGTGACCGCAACGACCGCGGCCCGCGCCAGGACAGCGAGCCCACCGTCTCTGACAGTGACGTGTTGCTGCCGGTGGCAGGCATCGTGGACGTGCTTGACAGCTACGCATTCGTGCGTACCTCAGGCTATTTGCCCGGCCCCGATGACGTCTACGTGTCGCTGTCGATGGTGCGCAAACACGCCTTGCGCAAGGGTGACGCTGTCACCGGCCAGGTGAAGGCTCGCGAGGGCAATAGTGGCGGCGGTAACGATCGCAACAACAAGTTCAACCCGCTGGTGCGCATCGAGACAGTGAACGGCACAGCGGTTGACGAGGCTCGGCAGCGCGACGAGTTCGCGAAGCTGACTCCGCTGTATGCGGCGGACCGGCTGCGACTCGAGACCGAGGCCAGCATCTTGACCACGCGGATCATCGACATCGTCGCCCCGATCGGCAAGGGCCAGCGCGGGCTGATCGTGTCGCCGTCCAAAGCCGGCAAAACGCTGGTGCTGCAGTCGATGGCCAACGCGATCACCACGAACAACCCCGAAGTTCACCTGATGGTCGTGCTCGTCGACGAGCGGCCCGAAGAGGTGACGGACATGCAGCGTGCCGTCAAGGGGGAGGTCATCGCCTCGACCTTCGACCGGCCGGCGACGGACCACACCACGGTCGCCGAGTTGGCGATCGAGCGTGCGAAACGGCTGGTGGAGCTCGGTCACGACGTCGTCGTGCTGCTCGACTCGATCACCCGTCTGGGTCGGGCCTACAACCTGGCCGCCCCCGCCAGTGGCCGCATCCTGTCCGGTGGTGTCGACTCGTCGGCGCTCTACCCGCCTAAGCGCTTCTTCGGTGCAGCCCGCAACATCGAGGACGGCGGCTCGCTCACCATCCTCGCCACCGCGCTCATCGAGACCGGTTCGAAGATGGACGAGGTCATCTTCGAAGAGTTCAAGGGCACCGGCAACATGGAGCTGCGCCTGCGCCGCGAGTACGCCGACAAGCGAATCTTCCCGGCCATCGACGTCGACTCGTCCGGTACCCGCCGCGAGGAGTTGTTGATGAGCCGTGAGGAGCTGCAGATCGTGTGGAAGCTGCGCCGCGTCTTGTCCGCTCTCGACGGACAGCAGGCGCTTGAACTGCTGCTGGACAAGCTCAAGAAGACCCGCAGCAATGTCGAGTTCCTGCGCCAGGTGCAGAACACCACTCCACAGGCGACTGCGGGGCGTCGCGGCGACGAGGACTGAGCCCAGAACGCTGCGTGATCAGCGTCGTTCGGATGGCCCCCGCGCTGTGTCCGGACGACCGAATTTTTGGTCCGAGGCAGCCGATATTTCGCAACTTGTTCGAGGAAAACTAACTCCGCGTCACTATTGTCGTGCTGTGAGTGCCCGAGAGAGTTGCGCGCGGCGACATGCTGCGCGGGTCCTCGTCATCGAGAATGACCCAGACGTCAGCGCTAGAGCGCCGTCACCTGCGGGCGCTGGGACACCAGGTGGACATCGCCGATTCCGGTGACGACGGGCTAGCGGCAGCAGCACACCAGACACCGGACGTCGTGTTCGTTGACTTTGGACTGCCCGGCATGGATGGCGTCCAGGTCATTGACGCCCCGCGCGCACAGGCAGCGACAGACAAGTGTTACGTGATTTTGGCGTCAGCGGTGGAGCGCGACGACCTGCAGGTCCGAGTCGACGCCGTGCTGGAGAAGCCGTTCAGTCGCCAAGACGTCGCCCGGGTGATGGCCACCGTCGGTTTCGGTCCAGGGCCGGACGACGGCCCTCAAGAGACGTCATGACCCGCGTGGTGGTTGCCGACGATGATGACGACATCCTCGAGCTCCGGTTCAAACTGGAGCAAGCCGGCATGGACGTCGAAGCGGTCGGCGACGGTGTTACCGCCCTGGAGGCCTGTCGCCGCGAGACGCCCGACCTGGTGCTGCTCGACGTCATGATGCCGGGAATGAGCGGGTTGGACGTCTGTCGCACGCTGCGCGACGACCTGGGGATGGGGTCGGTCCCCGTCATCCTGTTGGCGGCCCGGGCGCAAGAGTCCGACGTCGACCAGGGTTTCCATGCTGGAGCCGACGACTACGTCGTCAAACCCTTCAGCCCTCGAGAGCTCAGCTCACGAGTGCGGGCGGTTCTCGCTCGCGTACGTCGGTGACCAGCCCGGCCGCAGCGGCAGCGGCAGCCGTCACCGCACCCGGCAGCAGCTTCGACCTGCTGCCGGTCGTGCGCGGTCTCGGCCTGGTGATGGTGTCCATGCTCGGGCCGTGATTGTGCGTATGATCGTCGAGAACCACGGCGGCAGGGTGGACCTGGAGTCCGAGGTGGATCGCGGCACCACCGTGTCGGTATCGCTGCCGCTACGCGCCGAGACGGTCGCTGAGGCGCTAGCCGAGGATGGGGTGGATCCGCCGGAGCAGCCAGCCGTGTCCAGCGGAGTCGCGTTCACCCCATGATCGGAAAACCGTGCCCACACCGTCATTGACAGCGTTCGACTTCACTGCGACATCGATCGACGGCCGCGAGGTCGCCCTTTCGGACTTTGCCGGCCAGGTGCTGCTCGTGGTGAACGTTGCGTCACAATGCGGGTTCACTCCGCAGTACGAGGGCCTAGAGCAACTGCATCAAACCTACGCCGAGCAGGGCCTTACCGTGCTTGGTTTCCCCTGCGACCAGTTCGGCAATCAGGAGCCGGGGTCGGAGGCCGACATCCAGCAGTTCTGCTCGGCGACATTCTCGGTGTCGTTCCCGATGTTCGCCAAGGTGGAGGTCAACGGTGACGGTGCGCACCCGCTGTACAGGTGGCTGCGCGCCGAGCAGTCCGGCTTGCTAGGCGACAAGATCAAGTGGAACTTCACCAAGTTCCTGGTGGGCCGGGACGGTGCCGTCCGTGCGCGTTGGGGTTCGTCCACCGAGCCCGAGAAGCTCACCAGTGGCATTGAGCAGGCGTTGGCGGCCTGACCCCCGCCCGCCGCGCGCCATATCGCCCGCCGCGCGCCACGTCTGCCCCGCCCGCCGCGGCGTCCCCGTCCGTCCCGCCGCGCGCCACGTAAACGTGGCTTGCCTACCGTTTACGGGGCATGCGCGCCGCGTGAAGGGTCGGTACGCCCCGTAAAGGCGACCAGATTCAGGGCTCAGACGGACTCAACAAACGCGGCCATCTCTCGGATGAAGGCATCAATGTCGGCGAGGTCCTCGATCCGGGCGACCACGACGGTGTCGGCGACCGCAACGTAGGCGTGAACCAGCACGTTGCGGAACCCCACCGCCTGGCGTATCGAGGACGCCACTTCAGCAGAGATGGCCCCATGCGCGCCAAGCAGCCGTACGGCGTCCCCGTTCTCGCGGGGAGGGCCCCAACTTGGGTCGAGCAGACGTGCTGCGCGACATCGACGACCGCCTCAATCGCCGTGACGAAGGCGTACTTGATGCCTCGCAGCCACAACGGGTCGCTGCGGCGACGCTCGTCAGCCCCCGACTCTGCGCGCAACAGGTCGTCGGCGATCGTGCGCAGCAGTCGCAACACGCGGACCTCATCGACCACGGCGTACCGTCTCACTGAACTCCCGGTGCGCCCGAGTGATGCGCGGCAGTTCGTCGCAGTAGATCTTCCGGGTTGTCGACTCCCACCGCACCCGGGCAACCTCGTCATGGGAAAGCAACAGGCGGCCATGCTGGGCGACCCGCCCGGCGAGTTCCAGCGGTGCCCGGTCGAGGACCAGCAGATCAACCCCAGCGGGCAACAGCATCTCGTATGACTGTGGCGCAGACTCGCCGAACCAGGCAGCGACATCGATGTCGGAGTCGGCCTGCGTCGCCCCGC
>JACCYS010000059.1 GCA_013696365.1 Nocardioidaceae bacterium | reverse complement strand
TCGATGGCACCGAACCCCTCGAAGGACAGGTGGAGCGCGGCCTCGCGCATCTCGTGCCCGAGTCCCTGGCGACGGAAGTCGGCAGACAACCAGGAGAAGGTGATCACGGTGCCGTAGGTGTTGAAGTTGGTTCCGATGATGTCCTGCATGCCCGCAGCTTGCCTATCGATGAGAGCGACCAAGTTCAGCCGCCAGAAGTCAGAGGCGACGCTTCCGCGGCCTCGCCAGATCCCCTGCAACCACTTTTGGACCCGTAGGTCCGGATCGCTGTCGTACAACGACATGGGATCGTCGAAAGGTGGAGGATCTGCGTCGGCTCGGCCCGCACGGACGACGGGCACAAGCTCTTCAAGCAGGTCATCAGTGGCGCCGCGCAACTCGATCCGCGGCGTGGTCACACTCACGTTCAGGGGCGCGTAGCTGTGCACGCCCCGAGCGTATGGGACACCTGAGCGTTAGGCACCTGGCTTTGGGGTGCCGCCACGAACTCCAGATAGACATCCAGCAACGGAATCGCCAAGCCGGCCCGGCGGCGTCCTCGGCTCAGCCTCGGCAGGGATCAGGCACGGCAGCACACCAGTCATCAGGGCTCCTCCTCGAGCGGATCGACGAGGTCAACGATGCCGCGCCGTGACCGAGAAGATCACCTACATATCAAGCATGTCAGTGCGTCCGGCCCCGGAGGGAGGCGGGCCTCCGTGTCCCGGTTACGGATCCCGCAGCGGAACGGCTCGACTTGGTGCTGGCAACAACCGTCAGGCAGCGCGGACGGCGATGCCGGGGTAGCGGACTACGAGGCCGTACTCGTCGTACACAAGTTGGCTCGTGAAGTCGAAGGCTGGGGCTGCGTAGTTGTACTGCTGCTGCGGCTGTTCGCTGCTTGTCCGGATGTACTCCTGTTCAAGTCGCTCCACCCCGAGGTGATCAGCGCGCACGTACGCGGCTGGCGCGGTGGACTGGCCACCGATCTCGAGATCCAGCCGGTGGACGGGTAGGGCGTTGGTCATCGCTGAGGACTCCAGGTCGATGTCCAGGCATCCGTCCAGGTCCGGCGCGCGCCCCGTCGACCTGCCATCGTCCGTGCCCGGCGTGCTCGAGCAGCAGGGTGCACAGGCCAGTGCTCGAGCGGCCGGTGACTCGAGCGCTATGGGTCATCCAGCTGGCGTCCACGCGGATCTCGTAGTCGACGATCCAAGTCCGCCCCAGCTGGAGGGCGGTGGTGCTCCCGATGAGGAGGTGACCTTCGTCGTGGACCTGGAAGTAGACGACCTCAAACCCGGTGCGGGCGTCCTGGTGAGACCATGCTGCGGTTGGCGGTGGCGCGAGAAAGGGCATATCGCCAAGACTGCCCACGCGATCAGAGTCGGCTGACCACGCCCCACAGCGGGATCCCCCCACGGGCACAGGGTCGCCGAAGGCATGGGATAGCATCGCCTGCCGTGTCGGACCGGATGTACCGCGAGCAGTTCTTTGACCGACTTGCCGAGCTCGACCGCCAGCAGCTGAACAAGGTGCTGTGGATGCTGTACTGGCGCGGCTCGGCCGCGCACCGGCAGCGCATCGAAGCCGAACTGAACACCGTCGAGCACGGCACCCGACCGCGGCCTGCGGCCCCGCCACCTGTGGACCCGGCGCGGGTGCGGGCCGAGGTCGAAAAGTTCGTGGGGCTGGCCCGCGCCGGGGCCTATCTCGCCGGGGACCGGCGAGTCTCACCCCGGGAGCGGACCCGCTGGCGGTTCACCTTCCAGCGACTGGCCGCCGACGCGCAGTGCGCCCTGCGCGAGCCGGAGCCCGGCGACGCGATCGCCGCGGTGGAGCAACTGATCGATCTCGCCTGCGAACTGGGAGGCTACGACTACTTCCGTTCCGAGGACCCGGTCGAAGCCGCCAGGTTCGTGGTCTCAGACGCCGTGGCGCTGCTGTGGGCCACGCTGCGCGAGCGTGACGGGTTCGCCGATTTCGCCAAGCGCGCGGCGGCCCAGCTCATCCGGTGGGAGTCGCGCTACGGCTGGACCCGCGCCGGCGACGGGACGGTCAGCCACAAGGAGACCTCGCTGGCCGAGGTGCTGGTCAACATGCTGCGTGTCGCGGACGCGTGGCTGGGCTTCGCCGACTCCTACCTGGACGCGCTCGACGACACCGCCCACTGCCAGCGTCGCACTACTCGAAGCCGGGAACAGCGCACCGAGGCCCTCGCCGAATGGAACATGCTGCTCCTCGACCGGCTCGCCGACACCGACGCTGAGGATCGCATCGACCGGCTCACCCGCCACCCCGCCCTGGGCGGACCCGAACGGCAGTACCTCCAGGCCCGACTGGCGCACCGGCGTGGAGACCTCGGCCGCGCCCGACACCTGCCAGCAGTGCCTGCAGACCCTGCCCGGCCACCCCGGCTTTCTGCAGTTCGCCACCGAGATCAACACCGAGCTGCCGCCCCACGCCCGCAAGATCGCTGCAGATCGGCAGATCGCCGCCGAAATGACACGCTGAACACCCACTTCGCACTGCACGTATCGCGAGGCGGCGACTCAGCGCCATGCCTGCACCGAGGGCGACATCCTGACCTAGTGCGTCGGCTGTCCTCGTCGCTCCAAGCCTGGTCACCGTGTGGCGGCGAGAACGAGGCACGCCGTCGCCCCGGCGGCGGCCAGCACCCTCATCGGACGCGTGCCCGCAAGCGGATCGGCTTGCGGCGGTCCCTGACCATGCCACCGGCGTTGGGGTCAACTTTGGTGCAGCTCGCCGCCTTGATGACGACCCAGCCCTTGCCAGGTGCGCTCTCGCCCTATGGTTTGGAACGTGCCCGCGCCCGCTACCCTCTTCTTGCTCGTCGGCCTGCCGGGCACCGGGAAGACCACGCTGGCCCGTGCACTCGAGACCGAGCGCGGAGCGCTACGGCTGAGCCCCGATGAGTGGATGCTGCCGCTCTTCGGCGACCCCGAACCCAAAGGCTTGCGTGACGTGCTCGAGGGCCGCCTGCTCTGGGTAGCGCACCAGGCACTGCACGGGGGTCTCGATGTCATTGTCGACTTCGGGCTGTGGGGACGTGAGGAACGGGCCGCGTTGGCCGACCTGGCCCGGCATGCGGGAGCCCGCTGTGAGGTGCGGCACTGCCACGTCGCGGACAACGAGCGGCGGGCGCGGATCGACCGGCGCTGGGCGGAGTCGCCGAGCACGACATTCGCGATGACCGACAACGACCACGCCGCTAACCTGACTGTCTTCGACGCCCCTGATGAGGACGAGCTGGCCGGACGGCACGCCCCG
>JACCYS010000045.1 GCA_013696365.1 Nocardioidaceae bacterium | reverse complement strand
TGCAGCGCTGGCTGCCGCGGATGTCGGTCGGTGGTCGCGCAGTGCTGGTCATCGGCCGCAACCTGGGCGCCGACTCCTATCAGCGTTGGCTCGGCGAACAGGGCTGGACATGTCTCCGGCTGGCCAGCGCCAAGGGCTACCGGGTGCTGCAGGTCACGCGGCCTCCGGCAGGAGAGCCTCGGGGTCGCTGACGACCGTCTTGGCGCTGCGTCAGCTGAGCACCACCTCCGGGGCCCGGTTGCGCAGCGGACGCCGGTCGGGATCGATCCACGTCGGCGGGAGGAAGTCGGGGTGGCCGAACGCAACGGGTGGGTCGGCCGGTCAGGAGGACCGCTGTCGTGCTCCATGTCGGTCACACTAGGACCGCCCACCGACAGTTGACCCGAAGGGCGGCAAGAGCTCGGCTCATCGTGGAAGGGACTGCCGTGACCGATCCATCCTCCGCGCCGGAGCCTGCCCCGCGAGGGTGGTGGCAGGGCTGGGGCCCAGTTGGTGCGGGCCACGCTCGCGCCCGACCTGCCCCAGTTCCGCGACAAGGCGTTCGGAGCACGGCTGGTGGCCTACCCCCTGCTGATGTTGCTCGTGCCGGTGCTGTGGGCCGCCCTGCGTCGTCGCGGCGCATCTGGTCGAGACGCATCACGCCGAGATGCGGACCGGCTTCGCGCTGATCATGTCGCCGTTCCTCGTCGACGTCACCGGCAACACCTTCGACCTCTACGACTCGATCGGTTGGTGGGACGACGCCAACCACCTGGTGAACTGGTTCCTGCTGTGCATGGGCGTGGGCGTGCTGTTGCTGCGCTCAGGCGCCGGCCCGCCGTGGGCTCTCGGAGTCGCGGTCGCCGGCATCGGTGCGCTGCTCGCGATCGGTTGGGAGCTCGCGGAGTGGTTCTTCTTCATCCGCCACGGCACCGAGATCAACACCGCGTACGAGGACACTCTCGGCGACGAGGGCCTCGGTGGCCTGGGTGGCGCGCTCGCCGGCGTGCTCGTCGGGCTGCTGCAGCGCCACCGCAGGCGCCGCTAAGGCCGCTGAGCCGGTGAGCGTGCCCTAAAACGATCGCCGCGAACGGTGGTGGTGGGCCAGACTGTCCGCCCGTGGGGCATATCGAGTGCACCGGGGTCCGCTACGAGCTGCCGGACGGTCAGGTTCTGCTCGACGACGTGTCCTTCCGCGTCGGGGACGGAGGGAAGGTCGCCCTGGTCGGGGCCAACGGGGCGGGCAAGACCACTCTGCTGCGGCTGATCACCGGCGAGCTGCATCCGCACGCGGGCAGCATCGCGCGCAGCGGCGGGCTGGGGATCATGCGCCAGCTCGTCGCCCGCTCGGCTGGCTGGACCGTTCACGACCTGCTGCTTTCGGTGGCCCCGGCGCGCGTGCAACAGGCGGCGGCGGCCGTCGACGAGCTCGAGCTCGCCCTGATGGACCGCGACGACGAGCGGCTGCAGCTGCGGTACGCCGCCGCCCTCTCGGAGTACGCCGACGCCGGCGGCTACGACGCCGAGGTGCTGTGGGACACCTGCTGCGTCGCCGCGCTCGGCCTGCCCTACGACCGGGCCGGGAACCGCACGGCGGACACCCTGTCTGGCGGCGAGCAGAAGCGGCTGGTGCTTGAGGCACTGCTGCGCGGATCGGACGAGGTGCTGCTGCTCGACGAGCCGGACAACTTTCTGGACGTGCCGGGTAAGGGCTGGTTGGAGCAGCGGCTGTCGGAGTCACCCAAGACGGTGCTGTACGTCAGCCATGACCGCGAGCTGCTCGCACGGACCGCGACCCGGGTCGTCACCGTCGAGCTGCGGGCCGGCGGGAACGGCGTCTGGATGCACCCCGGCGGTTTTACCAGCTACCACGAGGCACGCACGGCGCGCTTCACCCGGCTCGAGGAGCAGCGCCGCCGCTGGGACGAGGACCACGCCAAGCTGCTTGCCCTAATGCTGATGTACAAGCAGAAGGCGGCCTACAACTCCGACATGGCCGCGCAGTACCAGGCGGCGACCACCCGGCTGCGCAAGTTCGAGAAGGCCGGCCCACCCGAGACCGTGCCACGCGAGCAGCAGGTGTCGATGCGACTACGCGGCGGCCGGACCGGCAAGCGGGCCGTGGTCTGCACCGACCTCGAGCTGACCGGTCTGATGCAGCCGTTCCACTTGGAAGTCTGGTTCGGCGAGCGGGTCGCCGTGCTGGGCTCCAACGGCTCCGGCAAGAGTCACTTCCTGCGGCTGCTCGCGGCTGGCGGGTCCGACCCGGACGTCGAGCACCGGTCGGTCGGTGATGTCACCGTCACTCCCGTGCAGCACACCGGTCGCGCCAAGCTCGGCGCTCGGGTGCGACCCGGCTGGTTCGTGCAGACCCATGCCCACCCCGAGCTCGCCGGCCGGACCCTGCTGGAGATCTTGCACCGCGGCGACACGGCACCGGGCGGGCGGGGTCGCCAAGGCATGCCGCGCGAGCCGGCCGCCCGAGCACTGGACCGCTACGAGCTGGCACACGCCTCCGAACAACGCTTCGAGTCGCTGTCCGGCGGCCAGCAGGCGCGGATGCAGATCCTGCTGTTGGAGCTGTCCGGCGCCACGTTGCTGGTGCTCGACGAGCCAACGGACAATCTGGACGTGCAGAGCGCCGAGGCGCTGGAAGAGGGGTTGGACCGCTTCGAGGGCACGGTGCTCGCGGTCACCCATGACCGCTGGTTCGCCCGCGGCTTCGACCGCTTCGTGATCTTCGGCGCGGACGGGTCGGTATACGAGTCAGATGAGCCGGTGTGGGACGAGCAGCGCGTCGAACGGGTGCGCTGACGGCGAGCCATCATCGCGACGCCGTCCCAATCGGTCCGGTGCGCACCAGTCCCGACAGGAGATGGGTGCTTGCTGAACCGAGTGAGCCGCGCACGCGGTAAGGCAGCGCCTCAACTCCAGCGCTGGTCGCGCGGTGTGAATTCCAAGGTGCGCTCACCGGTGTAGATCTGCTTGGGCCGGGCGATCTTCTGGTCCTTGTCGTCGACAAGCTCACGCCACTGCGCCAACCAGCCGGCGGTACGCGGGATCGCGAACAGCACGGTGAACATCTCTGGCGGAAAGCTCAAAGCCTCGTAGATCAGCCCGGAGTAGAAGTCCACGTTGGGGTACAGCTTGCGCTCGACGAAGTATTCGTCCTCGAGCGCGATCCGCTCCAACTCGACTGCAATCTCAAGCAGCGGATTCACCCCAGTGACTGCGAACACGTCGTCGCAGGCCTTCTTGATGATCGTGGCGCGCGGATCGTAGTTCTTATAGACCCGGTGGCCGAAGCCCATCAACCGCTCGTCACCGTTCTTGACGCCGGTGATGAAGTCGCCGACCTTGTCGACTGAGCCGATGCGGCGGAGCATACGCAGCACCGCCTCGTTTGCCCCACCGTGCAGCGGGCCGTAGAGGGCGGCGATGCCCGCAGTCGTCGCGGAGTACGGATCGACCTGGCTGGAGCCCACCGATCGCACCGCGTTGGTGGAGCAGTTCTGCTCATGGTCGGCGTGCAAGATGAACAGGATCTCCAACGCCTTGGCCAGCCGTTCGTCCGCCTCGAACTTGTGCTCGGACATCTTGAACAGCATCGCCAGAAAGTTTCCGGCGTAGGACAACTCGTTATCGGGGTAAACGTACGGCTTGCCCTGGCCGTGCCGGAAGGCCCAGGCGCCGAGCGTAGGCATCTTGGCGATCAGCCGCACCATCTGCATGTGCCGATTGTCCGGGTCGGCGATGTTGCGCGACTCGGGATAGAACGTCGACAGCGCGCCCACCGAGGCCAGCAGCATGCCCATCGGGTGCGCGTCGTAGCGAAACCCCTGCATGAAGCTCTTCAAGTTCTCGTGGACGAACGTGTGATAGGTGATCTCGTGCTCCCAGGTCTCGTACTGAGCCTTGTCTGGGAGCTCCCCGTGGATGAGCAGGTAGGCCACCTCGAGGAAAGTGGAGTGCTCGGCCAACTGCTCGATCGGGTAGCCGCGGTACTCGAGGATGCCCTTCTCGCCGTCGATGTAGGTGATGGCGCTGCGGCACGAAGCGGTGTTGGTGAACCCGGGGTCGTACGTCGCGACGCCGGGATCATCGTCCCCCGCCTTGATGGCGCTGAGGTCGGCGGCTCGGATCGTTCCGTCGGTGAGCGGCAGCTCGTACTCGTGTCCCGTACGGTTGTCTTTGACGGTCAGAGAGTCGGTCACCCGCCCAAACCTACGGCCCCGTACGCAACGCGTCGAGTCTCTCTCTCAGTTTTGACCCCCGTTGGGTCTCGCCGGTACTCTAGGCGGCTGTCCGTGCGGAGCGTGTCTCCGGGCGGCGAGACTCTCTTTCCGTCCCGGCTCGAACGAAGGTCCCAGGTTGCGTACGTACAGCCCCAAGCCCACCGACGTGCAGCGTCAGTGGCACGTCATCGATGCCGCCGACGTCGTGCTCGGGCGGCTGGCCGTACAGAGCGCGACCCTCTTGCGCGGCAAGCACAAGGCGATGTATGCCCCGCACGTCGACACGGGTGACTTCGTCATCATCATCAACGCCGGCAAGGTGGCCCTGGGTGGCGACAAGCGCGAGACGAAGCTTGCCTACCGGCACTCCGGCTATCCCGGCGGACTGAAGGCCACGACGATCGGTGAGGTGTTGGACAAGGATCCCCGCCGCGCGATTGAGAAGGCCGTATGGGGCATGTTGCCGAAGAACAAGCTCGGCCGACAGCTGCTCAAGAAGCTCAAAGTCTATGCGGGGCCGGAGCACCCGCACGCCGCGCAACAGCCGCAGGCGTTCGAGATCATCCAGATTGCTCAGTGAGGGACACCGTGGCTGACAGCACCATCGACGCGACCACCGACAGCACAAGCAGCGACTCCGCCGACGGCGACGTCGAGTTCACGACCGGCGAGGACGGCGTCGCGTACAGCTCAGAGAGCACCCGCTCGCCGGACGCCCCGGCGAGGCCAGCCACCATTGGACCGGCCGCTGCGACCGGCAGGCGCAAAGAAGCTGTCGCCCGGGTGCGGCTGGTGCCAGGGTCGGGCAGTTGGACCATCAACGGCCAGCCGCTGGACGAGTACTTCCCCAACAAGGTGCACCAGCAGACGGTCTCCGAGCCGTTCGTGCGCACCGACCTCACTGACCGTTTTGACGTCGTCGCCCGCATCCACGGTGGCGGCATGACCGGACAGGCCGGCGCGTTGCGTCTCGGGGTGGCGCGCGCACTGAACGCACTGGACGACGAGGCGAACCGGCCCGCACTCAAGGGCGCGGGCATGCTCACCCGGGATGCGCGCGTCAAGGAGCGCAAGAAGGCAGGGCTCAAGAAGGCCCGCAAGGCTCCGCAGTACTCCAAGCGCTGACCGGCGCGTGCCGCGGATCTTCGGGACCGACGGGGTCCGTGGGGTCGCGAACGTCGACCTCACCGCCGAGTTGGCGTTGGACCTGTCGGTGGCTGCCGCGCACGTGCTCGGGGAGGCGGGGGTGTTCGCCGAGGGCGAGCACCCGACAGGGCGCCCGAAGGCAGTCGTTGGACGTGACGGTCGAGCCTCGGGTGAGTTCCTCGAGGCCGCTGTGGTTGCCGGGCTGGCGAGCGCAGGTGTGGATGTCTGGCTGGCGGGCGTGCTGCCCACCCCCGGCATCGCGTTCCTGACGGCCGCCACCGGCGCCGACCTGGGCGTCGTGCTGTCGGCCAGTCACAACGCGATGCCCGACAACGGGCTCAAGTTCCTCGCCCGCGGCGGCGTCAAACTCGACGACGCCACCGAAGCGGCAGTCGAGCAACGCCTGCGAGAGCCGTGGCAGCGCCCCACCGGCGCAGCCGTCGGCCGGGTCCAACCGATGGTCCGCGGACTGGAGCGTTACGTCGACCACTTGGTGGCCACGATGCCGCACGACGCAGACCCGGCCCGGCTGGGGAGGCTGCGGGTGGTGGTGGACTGCGCCAACGGAGCCGCTTTCCAGGCGGCACCGCTGGCGCTGTCGCGGCTGGGTGTCGAGGTGGTGACGATTCACGCCGACCCGGACGGCCTGAACATCAACGACGGTTGCGGGTCGACACACCTCGGTGACCTGCAGGCCGCCGTCCGCGACGCCGGCGCAGACCTCGGCTTCGCCCACGACGGCGACGCCGACCGGTGCCTGGCCGTCGACTCGGCCGGCGAGGTCGTCGACGGTGACCAACTGCTGGCGATCCTGGCGGTGGCCCTGCGTGATCAGCACCGGCTGCACGACAACACCGTCGTCGCCACCGTGATGAGCAACCTGGGATTCGTGCAGGCGATGGCGCGTGAACAGGTGCGAGTGCAACAGACCCCGGTCGGCGACCGGTACGTGCTGGCCGCCATGAACAACGGCGGCTGGTCGCTGGGTGGTGAGCAGTCGGGACACGTGATCTTGAGCGACCACGCAACCACCGGCGACGGCGTGTTGACTGCCGTGCAGGTGTTGGCCCGGATGGCGCAGACGGGGGCGTCGCTGACCGAGCTGGCATCGGTGATGGCCCCACTGCCGCAGGTGCTGGTGAACGTACGGGGAGTGGACAAGTCCCGCGCCGGTGAGGATCCAGACGTGCTC